>JBPCVB010000390.1:0-3428 GCA_051010855.1 Pirellulaceae bacterium
AACCAAGCCCGCCACAGGAAAGTATCCGACGAATCCTTTGCCTATGGCTACCCAACTGGCCCATCCAGCGACAGGTCGTCAGCGCGCCTGAACTGCGTCGCCAGCGGATCGTGTTGTATCGACAGGATTCACGCCGCGGACAGCTGGTTGCCGCAGCCAGCCCGCTGGCCAGCCGGGAAGGAATTGGCGTGGACATGCCACTTTCGGAAGCCAAATCGTTGTTGAAAAGAAACAACGAAGACTTTCATGCTTTCGAACACGATTCCGCTGCCGACCTGGCAGCGATCAAAAAGCTGGCCGACTCGCTGGAAACATTCAGTCCGCTCGTGGGGCTGGAGGAAATTGAACCTGCCAAACAAAAAAAAGGTCAACAACCAAGTTCAATTTTCCTGGACGTGACCGGGTTGGCTCACCTGTTTGGCGACGAATACCGGTTGGCTCATCAGTTGCAACTGCATTGCGAAAAGCTTGGGTACCTGGCCCGTATCGCGATCGCTAACACTGTGGGGGTAGCCTGGGGCGCGGCAAGATTTTTCTACCAGCGCTGCCAGGATTCCTCGCTTGCAAAAGAGGTTAAAAAGAAACCGCTTGCCATCGCGGCGAATAACCTTGTCATCCTGTCGCCAGCTGACCAGGAAACTTTTCCAAAACTTCCCGTCGCAGCTTTGCGCCTGGACCCGGCAACGGTCGAAACGCTTGGTCAATTAGGTATCGAAACGGTGGAGCAATTACTGCGACTCTCGCGTGCGGACTTGGCAATGCGTTTTGGCAACGAAATTCATCGGCGACTTGATCAAGCCACAGGTCAAATCGAAGAACCGTTGATCGCACGCCATCCACCGCCCGAATTCCAGGCGGCACAGCTGCTTGATTATCCCACCCATCATCGGAAAACGATCGAAATCATCATTGCCCGACTGGTTACCGACATCTGCAGCCAAATGCAAAGTCAACAACGGGGCGCTTTGCAATGGGTCGTGCGGTTGGACTGTCAAAGTCGCGCTCCGCTGGAAATCCGCGTCAACCTGTTCCAGCCTACCGCAACGTTGTCACACATCATGCCCTTGATTGAAATGCAACTGGAACAACTGCTGCAGCCGCACACCCGTAAATCCCGCAAAAAAAAATTGCGATCAAGGGGAACAGACAATTCCAGCGACCAAGATCGTCGCCAGTTTCACCGCTACACCACGATTCAGGTGCAGGAAATTTCAGTCAGCGTGACTTACTGCGTGTTGCTGGTCCAACAGCAACGGCAGCTTTTTGATGAGAACCCACGACTTGATAAACAGGCACTGGCCCACCTGATTAATCGTTTATCCGGTCGACTGGGGCAGCCCAACGTGGTTTATCCAACGCTGCAGGCCGGTGCCCAGCCCGAATACTCATTTCGTTTTCGTCCGTTGGTCGATATTCGCCGCAGACGTTCTCGCAAGCCAACCAAATCGCCTTCCCAATCGCATGTGATCGCACGGCCGCTAAGACTTTTTCATCCGCCTATCAAAATTGAAGGCCGAATGAGTGTGGAAAGTGGAAAGTCGAACGTGGGAAAAAGCGATCCCCCTGCCCTGCTCCAGTTCGCCAACGATAACCGGCGAGCGATGACTTACAAACTGCAACGTCATTGGGGGCCGGAACGAATCGAGACGGGGTGGTGGCGCGGGAGAACCATCTGCCGCGATTACTGGCGAGTCGAAACCGAAACGGGACAGCAATTGTGGATTTACCAGGATCGGCGAAGTCGAGAATGGTTTTTGCATGGAATCTATTAGTAGTGGAAAGTGAATTTATCAGAACCAGTTGCCGCAGGCCGACCAACAAAGTTCAACTCTACGGCGCGCGAAGTTGAAGTTGAAGTTGAAGTTTAGGTTTAAGTTTGAAAAATGTATGCTGAACTATTTTGCAAAACGAATTACTCCTTTCTCACCGGTGGTTCACATGCCGATGAACTGGTGGATCGTGCGGTAGCACTGGGTTACTCCGCGTTGGCGGTTACCGATGAAAACACACTCGCCGGCGTGGTACGGGCTTACGGAGCAGCCCGGGAGAAAAACATCAAGCTGATCATTGGTGCTGAAATCATTCCCAACGACGCACCACCAGTTTTGTTATGGGCAACCAACCGGAAATCTTACGCCAATCTTTCCAAACTGATTACCGCCGGACGCCGACGAGCCCCCAAAGGCGAGTGCTGGTTGTCATTTGCCGATATCGCCAACCATTCGGCCGGACTGCTGGCCGGAGTCATCCCTTTTCTCCAAGGCGATCGTTCACGAACCCAACACATTGACGAAACCCACCCGAGTTACGAGTGGTTTCAAAAGAACCCTGAATGTGGCACGGATCTCCGAGACGTGAACGAATGTGGCACGGATCTCCGAGACGTGCAGAAGGAAACCACAGCCTTTGAAAACACAGCCCGGAGGTCTGTGCCACATTCTTTGCCGCAATACCGCGAACTTTTTGGCTCGCGGGGCTACCTGATGGCATCGCTGTACCAAGGCATCGACGACGATTGGCGAATCGACCAGCTCCAATCGCTCTCAAAGAAAACTGGTTTGCCGTTGGTGGCCGCCGGAGACGTGCTTTACCACCACCGGGCCCGGTTACCGCTTCACGATTGCCTGACCGCGATCAAGCACAAAACGACGGTTGCTTCCGCCACCGAATTGCTGCTGCCCAACGCCGAACGGCACTTGCAATCCATCGAGCAACGACAAACAGCCTTTGCTCGCATTCCCGACGCGATTCAGCGGACACTTGAGATTGCCGACCAGTGCGAGTTTTGTCTCAGCCAGTTACGTTACGAGTACCCGGAAGAACTTGCCCCCCGCGGCAAGACGCCGATCCAGTACCTGGCTGAATTGACGCAGCAAGGGGCCGCTCAAAGGTATCCCGATGGCGTTCCCCCCAAAGTCCGCCGACAAATCGAACACGAAATGCAGCTGATCGATGAGTTGCGCTACGAGGCCTATTTCCTGACGGTCTGGGACCTCGTTCGTTTTGCCCGCGGACGTGGGATTTTGTGCCAAGGACGTGGATCGGCCGCCAACTCGGCCGTCTGTTACTGTCTCGGCGTGACTTCGGTCGATCCGGGCACAAGCGACCTGCTGTTTGAACGCTTCATCAGTAAGGAACGCAACGAGGCTCCCGACATCGATGTCGATTTTGAGCACGAACGGCGCGAAGAAGTTTTGCAGTACCTGTACGACAAGTACGGACGTGACCGAGCCGGTTTGGCGGCCACTGTGATCACTTACCGGGTCCGCAGCGCCGTGCGCGATGTGGGAAAAGCCCTGGGATTGTCACTCGACCGCGTCGACGCGCTGGCCAAACATGTCGAAGGGTATTCAAAAGAAAGCAACCTGGCCGGCCGCATGCAAGATGTCGGCATTGATCCTGAATCCACGGTCGGAAAACAGTTGCAT
>JBPCVB010000391.1:0-3789 GCA_051010855.1 Pirellulaceae bacterium
GGTGCGATGACGCCAGAGAGTCTTCAATACATAACGAAACATGTTGTTATCCCTGTATTTGCCGGTCTAGACCAGATTGACGTGCTCATCCACGATCGTTCCGTCTTCCAGTACCAGTCGCCGCGTGGCGATTCCGGCTACCTCAATGTCGTGCGTTACCATCAGCAGCGTGATATCCAGCTCACGATTCAGCCTCTGCAGCAGGATTTGAATCTGCTCGCTTGTTTTTTTATCCAGACTTCCGGTTGGTTCGTCGGCGACAACCACCTTGGGGTGGGCAACGATGGCGCGTGCAATGCCGACACGTTGCTCCTGGCCTCCGGAAAGTTGACGAGGATAATGTTCGGCCCGATCGGTTAATCCCACTGCCTCCAGCGCAAGATCCACACGTTGCCTTCTTTCGGATGCCGACAGTTTTAGCAGCAATGTCGGCAACTCGACATTTTCATACGTCGTCAGAACGGGAATCAGATTGTGGGTCTGGAATATGTAACCAAGATTGGCGGCCCGCCAGTCGGCAAGTTGGCTCCTCGACAGACTGGTCACGTCGACCCCATCGACCGTAATGGTTCCAGCGTCCGGTCGGTCGATCCCGCTAACAAGATTAAGCAGTGTACTTTTGCCCGTTCCACTTGGCCCCATCAATGAAACGAATTCGCCGGCCTGGATTTCCAGGTCGACAAGTTCAAGCGGCGTGATGGTTTCGTCGCCCTTGGTGAAAGTCTTCGTGACTCCATTTAGTTCAACCAGCGCCATGTCATCTCCCCATATCTCGATCTTCGCCCGTAACGTCAACCAGCGATCCGTCGCGCAAGCTGCCCGTGTCTGACGTAATCAGTTTGTCTGTAACTGTGAGACCGGATGTAACCTCCACCAACTCACCACTGGTCGCCCGGCCAAGTGAGACGCTGACTTTCCTCGCGCGACTGTCGGCGTCCACGATCCACACCGCATTCGCAGACTCACCTGACTGGACCAGTTGCCGGGGCACGAATATCCGTTCCGCAACAGTTTCTTCAATCTCATCGGTAGCGGAAGTTTCGGGTGCGAGGAAGGTGGCCGTTACCAACATCTCTGGACGAACCGTGTTTGGCGGATCAATCAATTCGACTTTCACTTCCAACGTGTTCTTCTGAATGTTCGCAGTACTTGTTGGTTGCAGGACGCGGCCCAGGATGGTTTTCCCGGATGACGCCGTTTCAATCTCGACTGGTTGCCCCGGCTGAATCAGCGGCACGTCTTCCAGCCGCACGTCGGCACGAATCTGCAAACGGAGCGGATCGTACATTTCAACCACGGTACTGGAGCTCTGTCCGGCGTGGGCTGCCATACCCATCACGCGCATGCCTGGCGAAGCGACCAGACGCAAAATTCGCCCGTCATCGGGAGCGCGAATGGTGTTCCGCTTCAATACCAGTCCCGCCTTCTTCAGCTGAAGTGTTGCTGCGTTACGCAGGGCCGTTGCTGATTGAACTCCCGCGTCCGCCTGGGCCAACTGGCGTTTTTCCTCAACCAGCAATTTCAGTTGCGATTCGGTGGCAGTGGCCTTGTCGCGCAGTGCATCGATTTCACGCTGCAGACCTGGTCCGCGGGTCTTCAGTTCACGCAACTTCGCATCAGCAACCGCGAGCTCCGATTCAGCCTGGCGTAGCAACACTGCGCGAATAGCGTCTCCGGCTTCCTGTTTTCCCTTGAGGCTTTGCTGCGCGAATGTCAGATCCGCTTCGGCCGATTCAATCTGAAAAGGCAGGTTGGCAAGTTCGATTTCCGCTCTCGCCAACGCGCTTTTGGCTTCTGCCAGTTGAATTTGCAGATGCACAGGCTGATCAAGGCGAATCCTGGCCGCCTGCTGCTCGGCCAGGGCGCGGTCCAGTTCCCCCTGAGCCGTTGCGATGGCTGCTTTCGCTTCCTTGACCGCTATTTGCGCATCGATGGAAATCAAGCGAGCGATCGGTTCGCCCTTCTCGACGGCCTGTCCTTCGACAACCAGCAATTCCTCGATGACTCCCGGTGCCAACGCCGGAACGTTGATGGACGTCGGCCGTGGTTCAATCCAGCCGGCCGCCTGAAAAAGAGGCGTGCCGGCCTGTTGCACAGCCGACCGCTGAACGATTACCGGAACGACTTGGACCGATTGCCTCGGCATCAGTTGGGTTCCGGCTGCTGCAATTATCAACGCGGCGAATCCCACCAAAATTCCTCCGGGAATCAAGTATCGCGCGATCCACTTACGCCGTCGCCGGGACACTGGGCGTACCGGTTCGTCGGGCGGGGATCGATCGAGAGCAAGTCGGGAAAGATCAATTTCCGGGTTAGCCATCATGTTGACTCCGGGAAGGGTAAATGCCGGGTTTAGTTATCCGGCCGAATGAATACTTTGTTGGCCAGCACAGAAAGGTTTCCCTCGTCATCTCGTTGTGCTGTGCCCTCCACGACGACCAATGACAATTCCTTGACACCCAGCAATTGTTTGGCATCTTCAGCAACTGCTTTGCCCTGGTCATCCACAACCTTTACGGTCGCAATGTTCTCGCGGACTTCGTTTTGGGTGCAGCAATAATCCCATGGCGTGGGACAGCCCTCTTCCGGCGGGCACCAGGCAACCTTGGGATCAACGATGGTGAAAGCGGCAAGCCCGTCCACAAACGGCTCGGCCGATCCGCCGATTCGACCCAGCAACGTCACCGCGTCCCCGTCTTTCGATTGTTGTCGAGCGTCGCCAACCGGCGTTGCATTTGCCGGTTCGGTCGCAGCGATGTATTGCGTTCCGGTTGGTTGGGCACTGGACACTGTTCCGTCCGGCGTTTCCGAATTGGAACAACCAGTAACAACAGCACACAGGGCGATGAGACTCAAACTTGCGAGGGTTTTCATTTCCTACTCCATAGTAAATTTTTGAGGGTCTGTGTTAAACGGCCTTGAGACTTGAGGCCACTTCGGCCTGCAACGCCTTGACCGCAGGTGGCAATGCTCCGAGCACTCCCAATAAAAAACCGACACCGCAACCAACAAGAATGGCCACGCTGTCGATGCGAAGCGAAAAAGCTCCCATCGTGAATCGAACGGCAATTCCGTTCAAGAACAACAAGGCGATGGCACCGGCAACCAGTGCGGCGGCCGCTGCCAACAATACGCCTTCCTGCATGATGCTCAGCAAAATAGCGCGCCGGCGGTAACCGATGGCTTGTAGTGTCGCAATTTCGCGCACGCGTCCGGCAACCGCGCCGTACATCATGTTCAACCCGGCGAAAACGCCCGCGCCGGAAACGAGTATGACGACCAGCCACGCGAGCATGCGCACCGGCTTGTAATGTTTCTGCAATGTCTGGTAGTACTCCGTTTCGCCCAGCGATCGCAGCTCCAGGTCGGTTCGCTCCTTGCACAATAGATCGATCTCGGCGTGCGAAGTACCCGGCTCGAGCAATAGGGCTACCAGACTGAGGTCCTGCCGCCTGGTAGCCGTTTGAAAGTCAGCCAGGTTGCACCAGATTTCCGATTCGTAGGCGGCGCCCCCGGCGGCAAAGTGCCCGACAATCTCCCACGACTGGCCTTCAAATTCGATGCGATTGCCGATGGCCAGCGATTCCTGCGCGTAACCGAGCTTGGCGGCAACCAGCCGACCCAGAATCACTTCCCCGGTCGACGGCCATTTGCCTTCAACCAGCTGGACATTGCGACGGACCAGAGGCGCGTTGGTTGTGACTCCACGTATCAGTCCCAAATTGCCTTCTCCACTGCCTGCTTTCACACGGGTACCGAGATAGATCTCCGGCGAAACATGGTTAACAC
>JBPCVB010000392.1:0-3893 GCA_051010855.1 Pirellulaceae bacterium
GGCTGTAATCGGCCAGAGACCTGATTCCAGCGAGCGGTCATTGCAACGACTTATGCCACTACAGGTGTTGCCAACGTTTCGACTATCCGGCAAGTCGCCCGTTTGAAACCGGATTCAGCAAGTTGCCAGCAAGCCCATCGGCAACTCATCGATCAAACCAGATGACGTTTGTGTTTCCAGCATCTTTTTCATGGCAAACGAGTGATCATGGATCAGGAAAAATTCAATATTCGGATCGAGGACCTGCCCAGCCCGCCATCCGTGGCAGTTGAGCTATTGAATCTCTTTGGCGATCCGGACGTAACAATCGATCAGATTGCCAATATCATTAGCGTCGATCCAGCCCTTTGTGCCAAGATTATTGCCTATTGCAACTCTCCATTGTTCGGGGTGACCCGGGAAATCGAGACGTTTGAACGGGCCATCGTAACTCTTGGAATGAACTCCGTGCGTATGCTGGCGTTGTCGTTTTCCCTGGTCGAAATGGGCGGCGAAGACGACGATTTCGACTACGGAGCATTCTGGAACAAATCGCTTGCTCTGGCAGTGGCCCTGAAGACAGTTATGAAATACTGCGATCCGTCGCATGATGACCAGTTCCTGACCGGTCTTATGATGAACATCGGTGAAGTTGCCATGTATCGCGACCAGCCAACGCTATTGAAAGAAGGAACCTTCGAGTCTCTGCATACAACCATTGATTTTGATACGCAACAAATGCAGACTGATCGATTCGCTGTAGGTAGCCAACTGCTGGAAACCTGGAAATTTCCGGAGGCGATGAGCAGCTGTATCGGCAAGGCTTCGTTAATCGCGGACCTCGATGACGACAAACATGTCCGTTCCATGGACCTCGCCTGGCGGCTGGCAGCCATTTTGCGTCAGGAAGATCCGTCCATGGAACAGGTCGACGCCTGCAAGTCGGCATTTGTCGAAATGACCGCGGTCGATGCCGAATCGCTTGAGGGCCTGGTCGCGGAGATGCTGGAATCCTGGCAGCAATACGCGGAATTGCTTGAGCTCAAAACGGAAACAGGTTTCCGTTCATTCCGCGACATTGAGCTGGCCGCTCGCACCAGGATGACCGAAATTTCGATCAGCCAGATTCAAAGCGAGCAGCAGACGCAATTGGAAAACCAGGAATTGAGGGAGTCCGTCACCAAAGACGCATTGACGGGCGTAAACAATCGGCGCGCCTACGATGAACAGGCGACTCGCGACTTTGCCAAATGTTGCCGGAACAACCATCCGTTTTCCATTCTGGTTATCGATATTGATCATTTCAAAAGTTGCAATGATACGTGGGGACACAAGATTGGGGATGAAGCACTGGCCCACGTGGCCCAGGTCCTGGAGAGCCAGCTGAGGGACTACGACATGCTTTATCGGTACGGGGGTGAAGAATTCGTTGTAACACTGCCGGAATGTGAGCTCCCGGTAGCTCGAGACGTGGCCGAACGGTTGCGGGCCGCCATCGAGAGCGAGCCTTTGAGATCGAACGAATTGGAACTACCTCTAACGGTTTCGATCGGAGTGGCTTATACCAGCTGCGCCACGCAGAAAACGCTGACCGAGTTGTTTGAATCGGCCGACACCTGTTTGTATGAGGCCAAATCCCGCGGCAGAAACTGTTGCGTATCGGCATCGCCTGAAACAAGCGTGGCCTGAGCAACTCGTCGGGGGACGGAACGGGCGCAAGCTGGCTCTGTCCAGGGTCGGTTAGACTCGACGGCTGAAATCAATCTTGTCCATTGATGATGGTCCCATCCAAGTGGCGACTTTTTTACGCGTCAACCGTTTCAAGAATCAACTGGTCGTCAGCAGCCTAATCAGCACTCGTAATTGCCGCACCGGTCAAAAGTTGCCGGGTTCCTGCTGGCGACAAGGCTGATCGGTCGCGTAAATCTTTGGCTATCCTGGTCCGCGGAAACGACAGGCCAGGAAATCGGGGTTGGTGGCGAATAAAAGTGGTTCGCCACGAATATATCAGCTTTGGCAAGCATAACCGCTTCCTTTACGCGAGATAAACATCAACCTCCGTAAAGTGATTGGAAAGTGAGGACTTGGTGCTGGTTGATTCATTACAATAATTCTTCCATCAACATCTGATTTGTGTTAAACAGATAAGCCGCCAAAAATACGGGCTGCTACCGGTTGCCATTACCAATGAAACTTCAACCGGGTACTCTGATCGGACCCTTTCAGATCCGGGAACCGTTGGGCGCTGGCGGTATGGGCGAGGTGTACCGGGCGCGTGATCCGCGTTTGCAGCGTGATGTGGCGTTGAAGATTCTGTCACCGGATTTGGCCCGGGATTCGGAAGCGATGGCGCGGTTTGATCGCGAGGCACGTGCCGTCGCCGCTCTGTCACATCCCAACATTCTGGCAATTCACGATATCGGAGACCATGAGGGTACTCCCTATCTGGTAACTGAGTTGCTACAGGGCGAAACGTTGCGCAACAGACTACGTCGTGCACCCATCACATGGACCGAAGCCGCGGAAATCGGGTCCGCTACTGCCGCCGCTGTGGCCGCAGCCCACGCCCATCATATTGTTCACCGAGATATTAAGCCCGAGAACATTTTTCTCGTGGCTGATGGTCAGGTAAAAATTCTCGACTTCGGTTTGGCTGCAGCCAGGTCAAAGAAATCGATTGAGACATCCACTGGTTCGGCGACCATAACGCAAGCCGGGACGATCCTGGGGACGGTGGGTTATATGTCCCCTGAGCAAGTACGAGGAGAAAGGGCTGAGGCATCCAGCGACCTTTTTTCGGTGGGATGCGTAATGTACGAAATGGTTGCAAATCGGCAACCTTTTTCTGCCGAGACAGCTATTCAGTCACTCAATGCGATCCTTGTCGATAATCCGCCGCCGCTGTCCGAATGTGGTTACCCGGCACCGCCGGAATTCGAACAGCTAATCTTCCGTTGCCTCGAAAAAAGCCCGGCATTGAGATTGCAGTCGGCACACGACCTGAGTGTGGCCCTGCGAGAATTACCGGGTCGCGCTCCTGCCAATGTGCCGGATTCCCGACCTCGTATTCGAATCCTCGCTTTTGTGAGCGCCGTGTTGCTTGTCGCCCTGATTGTCATGTTGGCAATGGGACCATTCCGCAGGCAAAACGCTGATTCGATTGAACATGACTCCATCCGGTCCCTGGCTGTCTTGCCACTGGAAAATCTCTCAGGCGATGTAACGCAGGACTATTTCGCTGACGGCATGACTGACGCATTGATTACCAGTCTCGGACGAACTGGAGAATTACGAGTCATCGCGCGGGCCGCGGTAATGAAATACAAGGGTCAATCCGCTTCACTCAGTGAGATTGGCCGTGCTTTGGGCGTTCAGGCCATCCTCACCGGTACTGTTTTGCGATCCGATGATCGTGTTCAGGTCACCGTGCAATTGATTGATCCTGCATCTGACCGTGTCATGTGGTCAGACAATTTTTCCGGCAGCCTTGCCGACATTCTGACTTTGCAAAGCGATCTGACACGCGCTGTTGCTACCCAGGCAAGCGCTTTGGACCTCGCTAGGCAAACGCGCTCCCAGGCGAATCGTGCCGTAGATCCCAAAGCTTATGAATCCTACCTCAGAGCACGCTACCTGCTGGGAAGCGCAACGACTGACGAAAAGAACCAGGAGGCGATCGATCTGCTGGACGAGGCGATTGACCGGGATCCTCGATTTGCGCCCGCCCATGCAGCCAAGGCCAGAGCGTATATTAGCCGCCGCACGGATATCGCACCTCACGAAGCCGGCATGCTTGAGTCCACGGCCTACGCGTCGATAATGCAGGCGCTTTCGCTCGACTCTCAGCTGGCTGAGGCATATCTGGCCTTCGGTGACCTGCTTTGGACTCCTTCATATAAATTCGCGCATGCACG
>JBPCVB010000393.1:0-6079 GCA_051010855.1 Pirellulaceae bacterium
GACGCACCGTGCGGACGTATCCTGTCGCAAACTCAAGTCACCAATGGGCAGGTCACAGGTGTCCGGTTTCAGGGTGTCCCCTCGTTCGTCGCAGGGTTGAACCGCCGCGTCGAAGTTCCTGGCTGGAACAAGGTCACCTACGACGTTGCCTACGGCGGAGCCTTCTACGCTTATGTCGACGTCACCAGACATGATTTCGAATTTGACTTGTCACCAGCCAGTTATCGCGAGTTGATTCACTGTGGCATGGATATCAAACACGCGGTGGCTGCCGCTGATCAGGAGATTGTTCACCCGTTCGAGCCGGATCTGAGCTTCTTGTACGGGACCATTTTTACCGGGGCGCCCGTCAACTCGAAGAATGACAGCCGCAATGTTTGCGTTTTTGCTGATGGCGCCGTCGACAGGAGTCCCACGGGTTCCGGGGTATCCGGGCGGATGGCAATCCATCATGCGCGAGGCGAAACCCAGCCGGGCGAATCATGGCGCATCGAAAGTATCATCGATACCATTTTCACCGGAGCGGTCGCTTCCGTCACTGAATTTGGACCTTATCAGGCCGTGATTCCCGAAGTCGCCGGCACCGCGCATATCACAGGCATCAATACCTTTATTGTCAATCCCGATGATCCATTGCGTGACGGATTCATATTGCGCTAGTCAATCTGATCCAATTTGCAATTTGCATCCCTCGCGGCTAATCCAGTTGTCCGCCGTATTCGTTGGTGGGATCGCGATAAATGGTATGCAAATGATCCAGTGGATTGCCGCCCAGATCCTGGCAGGCGTACTCGACAATCAGCGAAGGCCCCTGGATGATCCAGGAAATGTCGCTACCCGGCTCGGTTTCGCCGTTCCACGCAAAGCTGATCTCATCCATTTCTGATTCAATTTGCTGCATGCGCTTTTCCGCCTGGGCCGACGGCAGATCATTGACCCAGCGTCCGATTAACTGCATCACGGCAGCTTTTTGCTCGTCGGTAAACGTGGCACAGGATACCCCGCGGGTTCGCGGCACCTGATTGTCGCGACCGGGACCGGTGATGATCTGTCCACGTTCGGGGCGCAAGATTGCTTCGCGTCGTTGGTCATCCGTCAAGCTGTTGGCCAACGCATAAGCCTGATCGACTTCTTCGCCAATCGGACGAATTCGATCGTCGGCGATATTAAATGCCTCTGGTTGCGTGCCAATAAAGCTGGGCGACAACGTGACGTCTTCTCCCGTCACCGATACGTTCACACCAATATGATGACCGTCCAGCTGAAAACCCCAGGGACCCGTGGCCGACGGTTCTCCAAAAATCACAATGGAAAATTCTTCCGTTCCAAATCCCTGCCGTGCACGACCACCGCGCAAGAGTTGATCGTCCGCCAACATGATATTGCACATCTTGCGATAGCCTTGCTCGCTGAACAGCGTTGCCATGAGATCGCAAGCCAGCTTGACCTGTTGTTCGCTCATCAGTCCCAATCGCAACCCATCGGCGTCTGGCCGCGCGGGCAGGTTGGTCCATTCGCGTCGCTCGTCGGTATCGACGGGCTGAGTCAACTGTTCACGCTGCGATTCGTCGAGGGCATCAACCAGCGCTTGAGCGGCGTTGGCCATGGCCTCAGGAGTATGCTCATTCGATTTGGGCTCGTACGTCCCAATCACAAAACTGGCGTCGGACACGAAGTGCTGGCGTTCTGCCTGTCCCAACGCGATGTTTGCGGCCAGTGCGATCGTACAGGCAACGGTTCCGGCAATCAGGATTCTCATGGCAGTTCCTGGATCAGAATTGACTTTTCTTTGCAGCATACATCTGCCGCAGCACCAACAATCCTAACAGGTTCGCCGATCGAACACGATCAATGGATCCAGTCGTGTTCCTCGCGAGCATCTTCGATGTTGTCGAAATAGTCGAATTCGCGGACCAGTGAGATCAGGAACACTTCGTTGTCGCCAAATATTGTTCCGTCGCCCATACGGCCACCCACAAAACGAATGCGGCAGGCCACTGCATCTCCGACGGGACTCCATTGGATATCGTACGGGGCATGGGCATGCAGCCGATTATCCTGCTCATGCAAGTTCAGCGCGATTTGTTCGTCACTTTCCGGATCAACAAAATGCAATCGTCCCACGGAACCAGCAGCCAGCCATTCGCCGCCGGGATTCCACGCATGATCAGAAAACAGATCCGATTCAACCAGATCCTTCTGCGTCTCGCCCATTTGCACCACCAGTGTCGCCGGTTGTGCCTTGCCCCTTTCCGATTCCGACATCCTGAGCCACGCCAGGTCACCGCGGGAATTGTATCGGGGCAAGCGACATCCAAACTCGTGATCTGTCAGCCGCCGAACGTCACCGCCATCGATGTCCATGGAATACAGCTGATGGATACCGGATCGCGCCGAGCAGAAAACGATACGACCGCTATCTGGAGCCCAATCGGGTTCGTAGTCCAATTCGGTGTTGTCTGTCAGCTTGCGTGGCTCCGTTCCGTCGGGGTTGGCCATCATGATCTCCAGATCGCGACCATCGCGTTGGACGAAGATCACATGATTTTCGTTGGGTGCAAGCAGAGCATCCGTCATATTTCCCGCGACCTCAATCTGCACCGGCTTCCGTGTCACTTCGGTCGATTGGGCGTTGGCCGGGCGCTCGAACGAGCCGATGGTCTGCAACAACAGGGCCGTCAAAACCAGTGGTCGCATTTTTTTCTCCTGCCCGATGAAACGGATCCCGGTGCAGCATTGTAGCGGACCAGGCAACATCCGTATGTAAAGCGAAAGTAAAAGAGCGGCCGGTTTCTCCGGCGAATACGCGCAAAAAAGGACCGCACGAGTTTCCCTGTGCGGACCGTTTTTTTTGTTTTGTTGGACCAATAAATTGCTAGTCGTCATCCATGAGCCGGGCGGCGCTGAGGTACACGCCCGAGTCGTATGGCGTTGTCCTGGTGGGAATCAACCAGCCTCCAAACACCGGATCGATCAAGGTATCGAATCCAATCGCTTCAAAATCATCAGCCGCATCGACCGCTTGCGTGTACGTCTCGAAAGTCATCCAGTAATGCCACTCGTTGATCCACACCTTCTCAATCCAAACGTCGGCACCGGCAGGAAGCTGGTTATACTCCACCATTTTGAACAGCGCGTACGAGGCCTGGTATTGGCTGTCATAGGTACCCGCGACATAGGTTGGGCCAGACGCCGGATCGATCATGATTTGCCATTTCCAGGTCTTGATGCCCACGTACAGGGCGTAGTCGATGTCCCAGTTGGGTGCCGAGGCGTTGGCGGTTCTGGTCCCCGGGGCGGCCAGGAAAGCGATGGCTAGTCCCACACAAATCACAGTTTGCTTGATCATTGTCTGCCTTGTTGTCGTTCGCACGGTTGTTTGCTGGTAAGGGAATGCCGCTGAATCTCCGAACCTTACAGCAAAACACAAAAAAACCCGACGAGTGTGCTCGTACGGGCTTAAATGCAATTCTTGTTTTGCTGTTTCGTTAAAACTTCGGTTCGGTGCCTCCGCGACGTTCACGCGCGATGAACCACAAAAAGGCCACCAGGCCCAATCCCCACATCACCAACGTGTTTTCGTCCATTGCAATCCCCTCAGGGCTTACCGTCGTTACAAATGGAAATGCCGTTAACAGGGCGATCCTTTCAGTAAATCATCGCGCGGCAAAAAATAATTTCGGTGTTTGTAGTTCAGGAAGGACTTTGGCCCGGGTTTTTTGACCATTTGCAGGGGGTATCCATGTAGATTTTCAACCCGAGTTCAACGCAACCAGCAACGTGAAACGGACTGGACTCAGCCCGCTCTGGACAATTCCGCCGCGAAGATCGCCGGCAAGTGGAAAAAGATTGCGACTGACAACCGCGTCAGATGACTCACCGTGATTTTAGTCAACGGCGACCGATGGGGCAAAAGATTTGAACCAATTTGTCGAAGGCACTAGCGACGGAATTGAATCCCGATTCCCTGAATCCCGTAGATGTTGACAGGAACCAGTCGCGCCTCGTGGCATCCTAAATCAGTATCAGTGACAGATCTCACCGAGATATGGGCGATTGTCCACCCCAGGATGACTTGCGAAAGGTAATGCGAATCGGTGCAAATCCTGCTGTAACCCGCGATGCCTGATCCGACGACCAATGCGCCCTTCAGAACCGGACGGTCGGTCATTTCAGCTGCAACCAGAAACGGGACCGCTCCGATGAAGGCATGACCGCTGGCTCCGTTGTCGTCATCGAACGGTTTCCATCCCGAACCGGCCGGATTCTCGCCAGGTCGTGAGGCGCCCGTGATGGACTGGGTCAGGATCAAGGCCGGGGCGCCCACCAGCAGTGACCTCGTCGATCGATAACTCCATGTCTTTGCCACACCGGCTACATTTCGGCAACAAAGTGAGCCGCGTGTACACGCCCGACGTTCACAGGCCCAGGAAACAATGGTACCCAGCGCCAGTGCCGGAACGACATATTCCGCCTTGCCCAAATCGCTGAACGGGCAACTGGCTGCCGGCTGTGTTAATCCCTGGCGACGTGCCCATTGCCGAAAATCCTCGTCGATCGAGGTGTTGGCGAACGCCGCCGCAACCCCTAGCACTGCGGTGTACTCCACAAGATGCCGTTTGGTGACCCAATTGCGGCCATCGCAAACCAGATCACCGGCAATGCCACGTGTGTAGCTACAAAGCCGTGAAGGCGCGGAATGCCACGACGCCAGACTGTCTTCCAGCGCGATCGATTCGGTGAGAGATGGTTGCTCAAGCAAAACCGGTTTGACTTGACTGTCGAATACTGGTCTTTGATCCCACGAAACGCCACGAAACCTATCGATGATTTGAGCCGTGCATGCACTGCAATGAACCCATTCAGCCAGCACGAGCAGCAGCAATGCCAACAGCATGCGCGCACCTGGCAAAATCCGGTCACAGAATGTGGCTCGATCGTGGGGCATCGGCAGATACGGCGACTGGCGAGTTGTGGATAATCCGGATAGACACGCAGGATACGTAACTACTCGTCAACCGATTGCCAGGGAAATCACGCCATAAAGAGCGATCAGGCACGTTGGTAGAAACAGCCTGTGAAAGCCTGAGAATTATGTGGATCGTCAGGCAGAACCGTGGCACATTGCTCGCATTCATCGCTAGCGAATGTCAAAAAAACTGTGATTCTACGCGTCGGTTACTGGCAGGTCGTCAGTCCGATTTCTGCCGAAAGTTTCACTGCAAGCGGCACCAATTGCCGATGCATTACATGCGTCGTATTCGTGCAACTTTGCGCAATGGGTCTTTATTCAAGCATTTGCCGGGGGGCAAGGGCATGCTGTATTCGTTCAGACTTCGCTGGAAGCTTGTCGCGCTGATCGTTTTTGTTCAGGCGATCCTCGTGGCTTCCATGGCCCTGGCACAAAGTACAGTTCAGTCGCCTGGGCAAGACTGGCGTTCGGCCTACTCCAATTCTTCTTATGAAGACGCGTCCCGCTCCTCGGATTACTGGCATCAGGAAGAAGCCGAAAGCGATGCGAATGAACTGGCCCCGGGTCAGGCCCCCGATGGAACTCCGACCATCGACACCCAGGCGTCGGAAACCCAGGAGTTCTCGTTGACCGAGTACTTCGACACGCTCAGCGCCGAGGACAAATCCAGATTCTCGTGGAATCTGGCTAATGGCTGGACCATTACACCGTTCGGATATCTGCGCGGCGAAATGATCTATGCCACGGACAATACTACCGCTGATGCAGCCATTTTCTTTTTCTCACCCAACAATCTCGATGTCGATGATGATTCATTGACGTTGCATGCCAAGTCGTCGTTCCTGAACTTTGCGTTGACAGGCCCCGATGTTTGCGGCTGGGAGTCGGGTGGCTTGATCGCGATCAATTTTCTTGGTCCTCAGCCAATTCGAAATCAATCGGGATTCAACGTAGTCGGCGCGTTTGGATACCTGAAACGAAACGGCTGGCAACTGAAGGCCGGTCGGATGCCGGACCTGTTCAGTCCAATTTCTCCCACAGCAGTCAACATCGCTGGCCACCGCGCCGCTGGAAACGTCGGAATTTTTCGTGGGGCTATGGATATCC
>JBPCVB010000394.1:0-4437 GCA_051010855.1 Pirellulaceae bacterium
GAACAAACATGGATCCGCAACAACTCAGCGAACTGGAACAGCGCATTTGCGATGCCGTCGACGAGGCCTTCGAATCGCTGCAGGTTCCGTTTTTTGAAAGATTGGTCAATCAGCCCAGTCATACCGCGGCCCGCGAGGACGTGGAAGCTGCTGCAGCGATCATCGATGAATTGGCTGCGGAAATCGGGCTGCGTCGTACTTTGGTTCCCGACCCGGACGGGACATTCGCCGATCACCGAGTTCATTCAACTCCAGCTACCAACGACGACGACCAGGCCATCGCGCTGGTTGGGCACTGCGATACGGTGTACCCGCGTAGCCAGGGATTTCTGGAATTCCGGCGTGACGCGGCCGATGGTCCCTCCGGCGGCGACCACGTGTTTGGACCGGGCGTGTTGGATATGAAATCCGGATTGACCGTGATCCTGTTTGGCTTGCGAGCCCTGGCCGAGGCAGCTCCAGATATCTTTGGCGACGTCAAACTGAGATTCGTTTGCAACACGGACGAGGAAGTCGGTTCGCCGAACAGTCGTCGTTTGTTCGAAACGATTGCTTCGCAAACCAGCATCGGTCTGGTGTTCGAGGGGGGGCGTATTGAGGACCGCGTGATTACAGCCCGCAAGGGTACCGGTACCTTCATCATGACGGCCAATGGTCGCGAGGCACATGCCGGTAATCAACACGAGGCCGGGGTTAATGCCATTCACGCCCTGGCGTTGGCCATCCCGCATATTGAAACGCTGACCAATTACGATCTTGGCACCACAATAAATGTTGGCACGATTGAGGGAGGCACGGCCAAGAACACCGTTCCGGCGGACGCCCGGTGCGTGATTGACGCGCGGATTTCCACACTGGAAGAAATGCGTCACGTGGAAAGTGGATTAAGCGAAATTGCCAACTGGTCATTCCCGGGCGCTGACCGGGTGCCGTCGCGGATTCGCCAGGCGGAACTGGTTCTGGAGGGCGGCATCCTGCGTCCCCCAATGGAAACTTCGGAATCCAGCAACCTTCTGCGCGAGTCGTACGAAGTGTTTGCGAAAAAGATGGGGCTGGGAGGCGGCGCAGCGCCTTTGCAGGGAGGTGGCTCGGACGCCAACAACCTGGCCGGTCACGGCGTGCCGGTAATTGACGGTCTGGGTCCCTGGGGTCAGTTCATGCACAGTCCGCGTGAATGGAGCAGCCTGGGCAGCCTGCGGAAGAGAACGGCGGCATTGGCGTGTTTTCTGGCTGGCCAGGTAACGTAGGTACGCTCGCGTACCGGATCGCGCACTGACAACCTGGCGTGCGGAATCGCTCTTTGCCAAGCTGTTTTGTGGGCCTCGTCCAATTACGTCTGTGATAGGGCCGACAGTGTTTTGCAGTCGCCGGCAGTTGGGGCTGCGGCACGTTGATTGCACTGGACCAATTTACGCAAAACATCCGAATGCAATGAACTCATAATGCATGAATCCCCACAAAGAAAACCCGGACTTGTTCAGGTCGATGTCGCGTTTCCGGTTTGGGATCAGTTTCACACCGTTTCTCCGCTGGTCGTAATCGGCACAAAGGATGTTGACGGGTATGACCTGGCTCCCAAGCATATGGCGTTTCCGCTGAGCTGGGAAAACTACTTTGGATTTGTCTGCACGCCGAAACACCGCACCTATCAAAACGTGGTCCGCGAAAAGGCGTTTACGGTCAGCTACCCTCGGCCAGACCAGGTTGTGTTGGCCAGTTTGGCGGCCAGTCCAAGATGCGACGCAGATACGAGTAAGCCGGTTGTCAAAGCATTACCCACGTTTCCGGCAACCTGCGTCGACGGTGTGTTGTTGCAGGACGGCTATTTGTATCTGGAATGCGAACTGGACCGGATCGTCGATGGATTTGGCCAAAACAGTTTGATTGCTGGCAAGGTTGTGGGAGCGTTCATCCATGAAGACTCGCACCGGCACGAGGATCGCGATGCGGGCGAGATGATTCAAGCAGCACCATTGCTCGCCTATCTGTACCCCGGACGATTCGCAGAGGTCCGCGACACCAGAGCCTTTCCGTTTCCTGCCGACTTTCGCAAGTAGCATGATCAAATCGGGTACTGCCAGCGCGATTCACGAAGCACTCATTGCCAAAAACGAGTGCATGATTGCCTTTTTGCGTCGGCTGGTGGAGACCGAATCGCATTCCCATGATCAGTCGGCGCTGTCGCGCGTGCTGGGCCTTCTGGAAGACAAGTGGAAATCACTGGGCTGGGTAACGCGGCGCATCCGCGGTCACAAGAGCGGTGGTCATCTGTTCGCACGGCCCGCCCGCCGGCCCCGTCATCGACCGGTGCAGGTCATGATCGGTCACTGCGATACGGTATGGCCCCCCGAAACCTTACAGACCATGCCCATCCGTTTCTCGGAAGACCGGCTGCACGGGCCCGGCATCTTTGATATGAAGGCCGGACTCACGCAGATGGTATTCGCGATGGAGACGATTCAGGAATTGTCGATACAGCCGCAGGTGACACCGGTGGTCTTTGTCAACTCGGATGAGGAAGTCGGCAGTCGCGAATCAACGCCATGGATACGCAGGCTGGCTCGCCTGGCAGATCGAGCATTGATTCTGGAACCACCGCTCGAGGGAAAACTCAAGACGACCCGAAAGGGTATTGGACGATTCACGATTGCTGTGAAAGGCAAACCTGCTCACGCCGGACTGGATCCCGGCAAGGGCGCCAGTGCCATTCTCGAACTGTCGCACCTGATCCAGAAATTGTTTGCCCTGAACGATCTGGAGCGTGGCATTTCGGTCAATGTCGGCAAGATCGACGGCGGAATCAGTGCCAACGTCATCGCCCCCGAGAGCAAGGCAGTCATCGATGTCCGCGTGCCCACGCAGGATGATGCAGCTGACATCACCGAGCGGATTTATGGACTGAAATCCGAAAACCCCGACGTTGAGATTCACGTGGAAGGCCGCATCGGTCGCCCGCCCATGGAAGCGACGCCACGCAATCGTCGGCTTTGGGAACAGGCCCGAGCTGCCGGCCAGGCTCTGGGAATGGAGCTCCAGGAATCCTCTGCCGGCGGCGGTTCGGACGGCAATACGACCAGTCAGTACACGGCCACGCTGGACGGGTTGGGCACGGTGGGAGATGGGGCGCACGCCGTGCACGAACACATTGAGGCGTTCCATATTGTCGAAAGAACTGCGTTACTGGCCGTGCTGTTGCTGGCTCCGCCAACTTCACCCGCTAAAACGTGACATGAATCATCACTACACTTTCACTTCGCTTACCCGGACCAGTCCACTGGCGACCGAGCCCGTTGAACTCGGACGCGTGCCACATGGGGAATGGAAATCGGGCGATTTCGTGGCTTGCGAAATCGTTGATGATCTGTTCATCCACTATCAGGCCGAAATCACCAATGGACGCATGGTGTCACTTGCCAAAGGGGATGTCCTGATCGGCGCATTGGGAAACCGGTTTGCCACGCTTGAAGCCACGGGTTCCTGGGAACAGGTCGGCGAGGACGGTCGCATGCACTTGCTCACCGGTGCCGGACTATTCGGCTTGCTGACGTCCCAGTCGATGTACTTGCGATCGCTGGTCAACCTGCAATACATCGGGCATGCAATGCTGCAGGGCCACCCTTGCAATATGAAAGATTTTGTACAGTCGGCGATGCACACCGAGTACAACATCCCAACTATTATGATCTTTGGTACCTCCATGTCCGCCGGCAAGACGATGGCGGCGCGAATACTCGTGCGGTTGCTCAAACGAGCCAATCTAACCGTGCTGGGTGCCAAGTTGACTGGAGCCGGACGATATCGGGACATCCTCAGCATGCAGGATTCCGGCGCAGATCATATTTTCGACTTTGTGGAAGCAGGTCTGCCCTCGACCGTGGTGCCGCAGGAGGAATACGCGGCGGCATTGGGCAATTTGTTGGGTCGAATGCAGGACACCGGTGCGGATGTGGCGGTCGTGGAGATCGGCGCGTCGCCGCTGGAACCGTACAACGGTCTTACCGCGTATGAGACCTTGAAGGAGTCGATTAATTGTTCCGTCCTGTGTGCCAGTGATCCGTATGCCGTTTACGGGGTTATGAAGGCATTTGGCGTGAAGCCGGATGTGGTCAGTGGTATTGCCACCAATACGCTGGCAGGCATTCAGCTTATCGAAAAGCTGTGCGATGTCCGGGCCATCAACGTCATTGATCCTGCACACCACGTCGAACTGTGTGAAGTTGTAGGCGAACAACTCGGCATCGATCTGCTTGCGGGGTCATGATTGCCCGCGGTGACCTTCTCCCTTTCGCAACGCCGGGGGTAGCGATGGCCCGAGTAACCTGGTGTCGGTGTCAAACCGGCTGGCTGACGATGGGCGGTGTGATGCTCGGACTGGGGCTCTCACTGCTGGCCATCGCGTTACTGGCTCCCACACACGTCGTGTTCGTGTGGATCGGA
>JBPCVB010000395.1:0-12183 GCA_051010855.1 Pirellulaceae bacterium
GGTCATGATTGACCTCGACTTCGTTGCCGTTTCTGACCGCGCGAGTTGTGCTCGACATAGTCAGCCTGGTTCGTCCGGCATATCTCCCGGACGCTTCTAACTGACAACGGACACGCTGTGGTAACAGGTATCCCAATGTTGTGGTGCGTGACCGTATTCCCTGACGAGGAAACGTTCGAACAAACGGTTCACGGTTGCGGCAAGACCACTGGAATCTTCAGCACGTTGGATTGAATCGTTGAGCCATTGATGGTGACTTCGAACCAGATTGATACCTGACTGACCGATTGCGACTGGTTGCCGAATCGATTGTCAAACAGGGGTGACAAAGGAGGTTGTGAGCGGGACGGCCAATCCCAACTCCATTTTGAGTCCCGTCCAGGCAGTTCCGGAGACTGATCGAGGATTTCGACGAGGTCCAGTTCGACCACTCGCGCCGATTCTCCGCTTCCCACGGTGACCGTCAACGAATCAACTCCACCACGCGAATGAAGATTCAATGTCTGCGGTCCGAAAGCGGACAACGGAGCATCTGCTTGATCGTCGAAATGTCGAACCGCGTAGATGCCCACCTCGGCTGATGGAAACGAGCTTAACGTAATAGCATCGCCTTCTTGGTTGTTCTTGATATTACCGACGAGAATCACGCGGGGCGGCTGACCCGAATCGGCAGATGACAGCCCGAGTTGCAATTCGAGCTCCCAGGGAGCCAGCCTGGTAACCTCATTTGTCTGACACATTGAGCAAGCGTCGATTGTCGAAACCGGGAATGAAAGCGAGGTGAGGACGATAGCCACCAGCAGGCCGACGGGTTCCAAGTACTTCATAACAACTTCCTGTGTTAGGGATTTGAGAAAATTTGCGGGCAGGACTCTGCCACAATCAGCAATTGGACGCTCGGACCACAGAAAGTTGCGTAACGACAACGTAACAACGCATCGGTTAGCGCTGTCGATGCGTATTACGTTGTATGTCGATCGCGATCCGCAGCTGCAATCGACGGGTTACGCATGTGGCCATGATCAGTACGTCGAGAGCAAGGTTCCACAGTGTCGCGAAAGCATGACAATCGCTGTCAATTTGACGGCAGAGGGGTTGGGGCAAAGTTCCAGTAATCGCCTCACAATGAGGGATTGCAACGGTTTGGTGAGCGGGTCATCCACCCGATGGGATGGTTTTAGCCGGTATTTTGCGAGATTCCCGGGGTGTTGCCTGAAACGGTATAGCGCCTGCGACAAGTCATATCACTGATCGATTGACGGCTCGATCACACACGAAACCGCGGGAGAAGAAAAACATGAACGCCTCGAAGTTATCAATGGTATTCGCCGCCCTGGCCATCTGGCAAACAGCAACAGCCCACGCCCAATGGGACTCACGCGGCGATCGCGCCATGCAAACCGAACAATTGCAATACCAGTCCCGGGCACGCCACTCGATGGGTGTAATGCAACTTGCGCAACAGCCCACGCAGAATGATCTATTGCGAGCAATTCACGAGCGACGCAAGCGCGACCAGCGTGTGCGCGAAGTTGTTCAAAACCTGTACGGTCAACAAAGCTGGACAAACAATAACTCGCGATCGGCAACGGGTGTTGTTCAATTGGCACCCCAGCCCTCGCAAAATGATTTGCTGAGAGCCATTCACGAGCGACAACGACGTGACCAGCGTATACGGGAGGTTGTGCAAAACCTGTACGGTCAACAGAGTTCGACAAACAGCAACTCTAGATCGGCAACGGGCGTTGTTCAACTGGCTCCCCAACCCTCGCAGAATGACCTGCTGCGAGCGATTCACGACCGACAACAACGCGACCAGCGTGTGCGTGAAGTTGTACAAAACCTGTACGGCAGCAACCAGAATCAAAGCCATGATTCCAACTCGGCGATGGGCAGCAAGACGTTGCATGATCCCAATGCAAAGGTTCGCCTGGTGCCGCTGCCTGTACCCAATCAGCAGAACCGGGTTCGCCTGTTCGCCCCTCCGTCACCCGAAGAAGAGCAACAAACCGTTCGGCTTATTGCACCATCGGTTCCGGAAAACAACGACGACGAAGAGAATTAGTGCGCGCACCGTCAAAAGTTGACGGCCCATTGTGTGTAGAAGAAGCTCGCGTTTCCGTCAAACGGGACACCGGCGGTGGTGTTGTAGTAGTCGCCGGAGAAAAAGTGGGAGTAGCCCAACAACAGGCTTTGGCGAGGACCGATTTTGTACGCCGCCGTCAGATCGATCTCATGTCCCAGATCGGGACTGCCAGGCAGGTTGCCACCGTTAAACGCGCTCATGGTGACGTTATAGGGCGTGTCGGTTTGCGTTTCCAGAAACAGATAGTGATACCAAAGCAACAACTTGAGCCGGTCAGTTGGCTGCATTGTCAGTTGCACATTGATGTCTTCGATATTGCGACGGCCAAATAAATCCATAAAGCCGAGATACTTGTGGGCCAAGGGAAAATTGTGGTGGAATCCGTTCCCGGCACCGGTTGCGTCGTCGCCGGACGCCCAGTCGTAATACACCCAGATAGCCGGCTTCCAGCAGCGATTCGAGAACTTTCGGCCCAGTCCCAGCGTTAACATCCCCGCAATGTGGTCGGAAGCATCGGTGTTGTCGCCAAATTGAACCGCTCCCTCGAAGTCCCACAAATAATCGTTGCGGCTGCCCTGCCAGCGGCTGCCCAGCGTGTTGTACTCGAAGTCGTTCGCGCCGCGGCCGTTGAGCAATCGCAGGAAATAGGCGTCGATCGTCTGGTTTTCGCGTCCGGTATAGCTTGAATAAAGGCCCATGAATTCCTGATCCCGATCAGGCGAATCGAATTTCTTGTCATCAATTCGCATGGGATTGGTCCAGAACCCGTCGATGGCCAGGTTCTCTTGTTTCCATTTAAGTGTCACGCCCTCAAACGTTCTGCGGGTGTTGGCCCAATCCAGCGGAGATACCGCACGCTGCACACCATACAGCAGTTCCTGGCGGCCAATCCGTGCCGTCAGCGAGCGGTCACCATTGGCCAACAACCTGGCATCAAAAAACAGGTTTTGCATGTCCGCGCGGTTGACCTCGATGGGCCGTGGGGCAAAGTCCTCGTAGTTGCTTTCCGCATCCAGAAATTCCGCGTAGAAGCGAATGTTGGGCGTGAAGCGGAAGTCCCCATATAACCGCGTGCGATGCAACAGGAAATCGTCGCTGACGCCCGTCAGTCCCAAACCGCGCATGTTACGCTCGAAATGGGCCCGCATCCGATACTGACCACCGATGTCGTAACATCCCAGGCAGCCCGGCAAATGACGTTTTTTGAGACAGTCACCGAAATAGCTTTCGTTCCACGCAGGATCACAAAGGTAGGAAAAGTTGTTGTCAAAGAACAGCGGCTTGTACGCCGAGGCGGCTTGCTGTTTGAGTTCCTTGCACTTCTTTTTCTTTTCTTCCTCTTCCTTTTTCTTGTCCTCGTCCTTGTCCTGCTCTTCGTCTGCACCTGCATCGGGTTCCTGTTGGCTATCAGCCTGGTCTCCAGCAACTTGTTCGGCTTCACGAATCAAGGGAGTTGCGGCTTCCTCTTCCTGATAGGAATTCCAATTTTCGGTATAAGGAGCAAAGTAGTCCTGAGCCTGCAGGTTCATACTTGACCAGGCGATCAATACCGCGGCGACCAGGGCAGTTCGGGTAGGCGTCATTTAATTCACCACTCTTCGGCAGACAAAGGATGCAAAGCCAACGAATCAGTTCTGTCTTTCTTTCACTTCGTCTACGAAAACGGTCAAATAAAAGGAATTGAGTGGTAGCAGCGTGATTTATCCTGAACTTCCTGAAGTACCCAGGTAACGGCGATTGCAGTCCTGGATTGACAGCAGTGTTTTGCTGGCACAACGACAGATGCTGGCAACGATTGTGCAATGGTGCCGAAGAAAATTGCAGTTCCTATGGCGCCAATCGTTGGCGAAGCCAGGATTTCTGGTCGTCGGACCGTCGATATTCGATTCGGTCGTGCAGTCGGTTGCCGCCGCCCTGCCAAAACTCAATCCGACTTGGTCGCACGCGAAATCCTCCCCAGGCAGTTGGCATGGGGATTGCGCCGGAAGCGAACCGGGCCTTCATTTCGGCCAGCTTGTTTTTCAGGACACTGCGTGTTGGGACCACCGAACTTTGACGGGACACCCACGCGGCAAGCTGACTTCCACGCGGCCGCAGGGCAAAGTATTTCAGCGATTCGGCGGTGCTTACTTTTTCTGCGTGCCCGCTGATTTCGACCTGGCGTTCCAGCCCATACCAGGGGAACAGCAGCGAAACGTGTCGGTTGCCCTCAATATGCAGTGCTTTGCGGCTTTCGTAGTTGGTAAAGAATACGAAGCCCGATTGATCAAAGTACTTCAGGAGTACGGTCCGCTGTGCCGGCTGGCCGCCGGAGTCTACCGTTGAAAGCACCATCGCGTTTGGTTCGACAATAATGCTGTCCATTGCCTCACCGAACCACACTTCAAACTGCAGAATGGCGCACGGGTCCAGCGAGTCGATATCAATCGACGGGCGCGAATATTCTTTTCGAACATTTCCCAGATCCATAACCGTCCTGGATCAACGGAAGCTGCGACTTAACGAATCAATCAAACGTGATAGTTCAGACTTTCGTCAAGATAGGGGTCTTTGATCGGCACTAAAGCGGCTTTGCCAAGTGAGATTCCCACAACAAGAATCACCACCCCGATGGCACCCAGTATAATTCCCAAGGGCGTAATGCTGCCAAATGGAGTTTCGGGAGAGACGGTGGGCATGATCAGCAGGTACATATCAAGAACGCGTCCGATCAGCACGATCACTGCAATCTTGATCAGGAAACTGCCGTCTCGTTTGCCGGCTCGCGGCAAAAGTGCCAGGAAAGGGATCACCCAGTTCAAGGCAACGTTCAGGTAGAACAACGGCAACCAAAGATTGCGAGTCCGCACCACGAAGTGCTCGGTTTCCTCGGGGATATTGGCATACCAGATCAGCATGTATTGGCAGAACCAGATGTAGGCCCAGAACGTGGTAAAAGCCAGCAACATCTTTCCAAGGTCATGAAGATGTTCCTCGGAGACGATGCCACGCAGGGCGCCTCGATTCCTTAACCAGACCGCGACAATGATCGTCAGGGCAATTCCACCGGTAAACAGGCCGGCAAAGTTGTACACGCCATACATCGTGCTGAACCACAGTGGCTCCAGTGACATTAGCCAGTCCACGCTGGCCAGCCAGTACGACAAGGCGAACAAGATGACGAACATCGCCGACAAGACCACGTTCCAACGGGTGTGCGACAGTTTTCCATCCTCATCCTGACGACGCGAATTCGATCGCAACGCCCACGAGAAGAATATCCAGATTGCAGCGTAGATCGCCGCCCGTATTAACCAGCTGGTGTGGTTGAGCCAAAATCCCTTGAATCCCGTGAAGGCATGTTCCCCTTCGGCCAGTGACGTCCAGGGATAAAGCGAGGGGCGCAAGATCAACACGGCGGCGATGCCAATCAGTCCGGGGATCAGCAACCCGCACAAGGCTTCACTGATACGTCGCAGTGCAACACTCCATCCGGCAACGGTCAGATACTGCAAGGCGATCATCAGGGTACCGGCCAGGGCCAGGCTGACCATCATAAAGCTGACCATCAGGATGCTGGCCCACATGGTCTGCGCGTAAAAGGATGCAGAGTCGGTCGGACTCAGTAGTTCGATAATGACGCAGGCCACAATCGTGATCGCGCCGATAAGGACCAGTACGCCAGCGGCACGTCGGATGGGCGGTGACAGCTGAAATCCGGTCAAACGCTCCATAAGTGCCGGCGATTGAGTAATTGCCTGCGCTGATTGAACACCGTGCGAGGACAAGGGTTTTGACGCGTCCAGGCTCATATCGGAACTCGTAATTGTCGGGTGAAAATTTGTGTTACTTGTTTTGATTGGACGAATCTTCAGCGTTGGCCGGTTCTTCTGGCGATTCGCCTGCGGGCGTTTCCGAGGGAGCCGCATCGGTGGCCATTGACTTGAGGTAGTCCAGCAACAATTGCATTTCATCGTCGGCCAGATCCTTGATAAGTCCCTCCGGCATCGGGGATTTCTCCAGCGTGCGGCGGTCATCAATGTCGTCAACCGGAAGAACAATCTCATTGCCATCGGTGTTGCGAATGGTTATTTGTTCATCCGTTTCGCTGGTCACAAAACCGGAGTGGGTCCGGCCATCGATCATCAGGAAGACCTGGGCCAGATACCCTTCCGCAATGGTTTTGCTGGGATGCTGGATGGCTATCCGCAATTGCTCTCGCGTATAGGCCAGGGCGACGTTCCCCAAAAACGGTCCGACCGGTTTCATATCGGGCGAGACGGTATGGCATTTGTTGCAATTGAGTTTTTCGAATAGTTGCCTGCCGGCCTCGATGGAATCCCGCGCCAGCTGTTCCGCCTCGGCCTTGCGAACGGCAGCATCCTGCAGGCTGCGAACATGCAAGATCGCTTTCCACCGGTCGTCTTCAGAGATTTGAGATGCGTATCCGGGCATGTTTTTCTGCCCAAAGGTAAGGACATGGAACATCTGCCCGTCACTCATTTTCAATCCGGATTCTGCGCTGAGCGCCGGTGGTGGCGGAAAACCACGGCTGGCAACGGGACCATCGCCATTGCCAACGGCGCCGTGACAGGGCAGGCAATAAGTCGAAAAGATCTGGTGACCACGGCTCTTGGCAGCCAGCACAAGATCCGTCTCAATCGAGTCATCTGCCCACGGGTTGGTAAGTTCCTCGCCAGCCCGCAATGCGTCCGCTTCGGTCGCCTCGTAATCAAAAAACGTCGCGCCGCGTGCTACGGTGCCGGGTACAGGCAGCTGCATGGTTTTGCCGTCCGCGAACACGGGATTGGCCGAGAACGAATCATAGGGAACGGAGAACACCATTTCGGGTGTAAACACATAGTTCGGTTGCGAAACATCGCGACGCAATACCCAGGCCAGCAAGACCAGAATGGCGATGACAACGATCAGCAATCGATTTAAACCGGTCCTCGACATTAGTCCAACTCCTCACTTCGTTCTTCGACATGCGTGGCATTGAAGTGCCGGCACAATCGCGTAACTTCCTCGACATCAAACGTGGCGTCTTGTTCCTCCAGCAGAATCGCAAACCGGTCATCGGTTACACCTGGATAAGCGAGCTTTGCCTGCTTGCCCGGGTAAAGCCGGCTGGCAATCAGAAAAGCGATCACCGTTCCAATGCCGGCAAACAGCACCATGACTTCAAATGTGATAGGTATGAAGGCTGGCCATGAGTTCCATGGCTTTCCGCCCACGTTGATAGGCCAGCTGACTGCCGTCGTCCAGAATTCGAACCAGACCTTGAGTGCTGCTCCCAGCAAGCCCAGGAAGAAACAGATAATAGGCAATCGCGAAGGTCTGAATCCTGCGGCGCGATCCAGGCCATGGACGGCGTATGGCGCGAAGATATCAATAATCTTCAGGCCGCGTTTCCGCGAGGCTTCCGCCATCCCCAGGATGTCCTCTTCGGTTTCGAAGATGCCTACAAACACACGACGACTCATATCTCACACTCCCGCAAGTTCGGGTTCGACTTCTTCTTCATCTGCCTCGGGGTGCTCCTCGAACGCAGGGCGCTCGGTCCGGGGTTTCCCGGCAGACAGAATTCCCTTGACCTCGGACACGGCAATGACCGGCAGGAAACGACAGAACAACAGGAACAACGTCAGGAACAGGCCAAATGACCCGACCAACGTCAGGATTTCAATGATTGTGGGCGTGTAATCAGCCCAGCTGGAAGTCAGGTAATCGCGATGCAGCGATGTGACAATGATCACGAACCGCTCGAACCACATGCCGATGTTGACCACGATGGATAGCAGAAATACCAGCACCAGGTTGGTGCGAATTTTCTTGAACCACAGCAACTGAGGCGAGATCACGTTGCAGGTGACCATTGTCCAGTAAGCCCAGGCAAACGGTCCGGCCGCACGGTTGAAGAACACGAATTGCTCATAGCCGTTTCCTGAATAGGCCGCCGTAAAGAACTCTGTTAAATAGGCCAGACCCACAATACTGCCAGTGACGATGATGATCTTGCACATCGCGTCAACGTGCCGCACGGTAAAGTAGTCTTCCAGATGCATCACCTTGCGCGCAATCAGCATCAACGTCAGTACCATGGCAAACCCGGAGAAGATTGCACCGGCAACAAAGTACGGCGGAAATATTGTGGTATGCCAACCTGGAATAATCGCGGTCGCAAAGTCCATGCTGACGATGGTGTGGACCGACAGTACCAGTGGCGTTGCCAATCCGGCCAGCAGCAAGTAAACGACCTCGAATCGACTCCACGTACGAGAAGAACCGTCCCAGCCAAAGCTGAAAAAACCCATGATCTTCTTGCGTAGCCCTGTTGCGCGGTCGCGGATGGTTGCCAGGTCAGGCATCAATCCGAGGTACCAAAACAGGAACGAAATCGTGAAATAGGTCGAAATCGCAAAGAAGTCCCAGGCCAGCGGTGAACGGAAGTTCACCCACAGGGGACCGCGAAAGTTGGGATAAGGCAGGATCCAGTAGAACAGCCAGGGTCGCCCCATGTGAATCAACGGAAATATTCCGGCGCACATAACGGCAAACAGTGTCATGGCCTCGGCAGCGCGATTCACGGACGTTCGCCACTTCTGCCGAAACAGAAACAGAATGGCCGAAATTAATGTCCCGGCGTGCCCGATACCGATCCAGAAAACGAAGTTGGTAATATCAAAGGCCCAGCCGACGGTTTTGTTCAGTCCCCATGTGCCGATCCCCATCCTCATTTGATAAATCACGGCTACCGTACCGACGATCAGCATGGTGAGCGAAGCCAGAAACGCTGCCCACCATAACCCGGTTGGTTTGCGCTCGATGATCTCACAAATGTCGTTGGAGACATCGACCGGTTTCTTGTTGCCCAAAATCAGTGGCTGTCGCAGGCCTGCTTGAACTTCAGCCATGATGCTCATCTCCCTCGCCGTCGGCGTCATCCAACGAATTGCGGACTTTGGTCAGGTAGTGAACTGAAGGCTCCACATCAATTTCCTCCAGCACCCGAAAGGCACGTGGATTGTCTCGCAACAATCGCGACACACTACTTTCGGGGTTGTTAATGTCTCCGAAGACGATGGCGTCGGCGGGGCAGGACTGCTGGCACGCGGTTTGAACCGCATCAGCGGCCACAGGAGTTCCCTGGACTCGGGCTTCGATTTTGGCATTCTGAATTCGCTGAACGCAAAACGAACACTTTTCCATAATGCCGCGGGACCGCACCGTGACTTCCGGATTCAATGCCATATTTTCCAGTCCGTCCGGCCGGTCGTAGTAGAACCAGTTGAACCGCCGAACCTTGAACGCGCAGTTGTTCGCGCAATAGCGAGTTCCCACACAGCGGTTGTACACCTGCGCGTTCAGCCCTTCGCTGGTTTGAATCGTGGCCAGCACCGGACAGACGTTTTCACAAGACGCGTTGTCGCAGTGCTGACACATCATGGGCTGATGAACAACGTCGACATCATCACCCTCGCCTGAGAAATAGCGATCAATACGCATCCAATGCATATCGCGACGACGCCGGACTTCATCCTTGCCAACGACAGATATGTTGTTCTCAGCCTGACAGGCGACCACGCATGCGGAACAGCCGGTGCATTTCGTCAAATCAACGGCCATCGTCCACTGCCGACCGTCTTTGGGATGATCAGGCGGGTACAGCTTGTCAGGGCCAAACTCGTGATGCTCAATGTGCCCCGCGTGGGGATCCTTTTGAAACGCAGCAAAGCTGGCTTCCTGAACGATCGGCCGCCGCTCGGCGCCCGGAGGCGCCAAATGTTGAGGCACGGTGATTTTGTGATACGTTTGCGCGGAAGCAAGCTCGTATTTCTTTCCGGTTGGCTGCACTGACAAACCCGAACGCCAGTTGCGCAGAACATTGTCTTCCAGGTTCATCAGGGGACCGATGTTCTTGCCGACGCGGCCTTCCGCATTAACGGTAGGACGACGCTCGATCCAGTTCGGGCCGATGCCGGCAAACCTTTCCGTCGCCACACCGCCGTAGCCGAGTGCGACCGCGACAACCTGATCGTGAACACCGGGTAAGACATAAACTGGCAATTCAAGGGAAGTCGACGAGTCATCGAAACTCAATCGAATGACATCGCCTTCCTCAACTCCCAGTTGTCTGGCCGCAGCCACCGACAGGCAAGCGTAGTTATCCCAGGTCACCTTGGTGACGGGATCAGGCATTTCCTGCAACCAGGGATTGTAGGCGTGCGTGCCTCCCTGCAATCCGACTTTGGCATATGCCACCAGGGAAAATCCGTCTTCGGTTGTTGCAGCGGAAACCGGATCAACAGCCTCAAGTGCAAACGATTCCGTTTCCTCACCGGTATCAGATCCGACGTCAACGAACCCATCGTGCAGGGCAGCATGGAAAAACCTGGGAAACGATTCCGTTGATTCAACTTGTGGAAAGACACTGGATTCCCAAAAACGCTGAATCAGATCTCGTGAACCAGCCGTCTCGCCGGCAAACTGGCCCAGTGATTCCATCAGTGGTCGCGTATCAAACAACGGCTGAATGACTGGTTGCCCCAGTGAAAACAGTCCCGGCCGGATTTCGTAGTCGTTCCAGTCTTCAAGGAAATGGGGAATCGGACAAACAAAGTCAGCATATTCGGTGGTATCGTCCGGTCGAGTTGCAAACTGAACGACCAGGTCCACGTTGCTGAGCGCCTCGACGAATCCCAGACTTTCCGGCAACTCAAACACAGGGTTGGTGGCATGCACCAGCAGAGCACCGATTGCTCCGCTTTTCATGTCAGCAACCAATGCGGCCAATTCGCCATCATTGCCCAGCCGAGTGCCGGACGGTTGTGAAATATCCAGCGTCGATCCGTAGTTGCCCAGCGAGTGATTAATGAAATTGCAAAGCTTCTGTACTTTCAGGTCTTGCTCACCCGAAATGACAAGGCTGTGGCCTTTGGCATGCACAAGACGATCAGCCAGTTCATCAATTGTCTGTTGCGGGACACTGGATTCTGCCAGAGTTCCGGCATCTACCAACTGGTTGGTTAGTTCGGCGACCCTGACGGCCAGCCGGGTTAAAACCAGACCAAATTCACCAGGGGCCAGGGCCATTCGTAAATCGGCGTTTGCGCCGGTCAGACTCGTGCACGATTCGAACTGGGCGTGGAAGGACATAAACGGTTCGTCGTTGTCCAGCTGGCGGCCAGCGGTTCGCTGTGCCGTAAACTGCACGGGACTGATCCAGGTACCCAGAAAATCCGCGCCGAAGCTGACGATCACTTCAGCTTTGTCAAAATGAAACTGTGGCACGGCGCGGACACCATGCGTCGCCTGGTGAGCGTCGGCGATCGCCGAGCTGGACAAGGTATCGAAGGTAACACGACGGCCATTTCGATAGCTGCCCAAAAAACGGGCGACGACCGGGGTAAGCGTTGGGCTGTTGACAGAGCCCGTCAACAAACAGATCGCCTTGCCGCTTTCATCGATGTTCTTTAGCCGGGTCACAATGGCCTGGTCCGCCTCGGACCATGACGTTGCGTTGCCGTTTTGTAGGGGAGCTGCAAACCGCAGTTGGTCGTACAGACCCAGCAATGATGCCTGGCCTATTGCACACAAACCGCCAGCCGACGCTGGATGGTCGGGCAAGCCTTCCAGCTTGGTGGGTCGTCCGTCGCGACACGTGGCCAACATGCCGCAACCTGCCGTACAGGCACCGCACACCGTTGCGTAGTGCATGGGTCGGCCGGCAGTCATACCTGCTGGCTGGTTTGGCAAGGGGATGGCCTTGATTTCCGGGGTTTGCTGACACCCCGATACCGTTAGTCCGGCGACTCCGAATCCGACGGCCTTGAGGAAGGACCGACGACGGACGTAATCCGGCGTTGGTTCCCGCCACGCTTCGAGATCGTTACCGGGTGTGGCGTCAACAGAGTCGACTTCTTCGCCCGGGCTGCGCCAATATTTTTTTGTTTTGCTATCGGGCATGACTCGCTCCGCCGGGAAAGCCCTGTCGGGCTTGTTGTTTGAATGACAACTCAAATCCCATTTGTTTAGTCTCAACGGTTACTAGTAATGACACGTCGTACAGTCAGTGGAGGCATTTACCGGTTTGCCCTTGACGCCAATTCGATTGG
>JBPCVB010000396.1:0-3372 GCA_051010855.1 Pirellulaceae bacterium
GTCGCTTCGCGCGCGTCCGTTTGGCTGACCGATGCAGGGTTCCTTTGCGTGAACAACTCACCATGCTCTGTCTGCCTTGCAAAGGTGATGACGGCGATCTCGCCGACAATCTTCAGGGTTTTTTTGCCCAGCAACATCCCAACTATCAACTGGTATTTATCGTCGAGTCCCGTGATGATCCGGCTTATGCAGTGATCGAGCGCGAGCGACGTCGCTTTCCCGAGGTTGCAAGCGAAATCGTTGTCGCAGGAGTTGCCAGCGAACATGGACAAAAAGTACACAACCTGCTGGCAGCGACGGAAAACATCGCAGCGGACGTCGAGGTGTTGGCCTTTGCAGACGCCGATATCCTGCCCGATCCCGACTGGTTGCACACATTAACAACGGCCTGGAAAGACACATGGAAACCCTTGGCCGTAACCGGATATCGCTGGTTGGTGCCTGAGAAGGGTTCGTTGATAAATTTCATTCTTTATTCCATTAACTCGACAACCGCCGGCCTGCTGGGACGCTGGAGCAGTCGTATCCTGATTTGGGGCGGGTCATGGTCAATCTTGCGTGACAATTTTGACCAGTGGCAATTGCGCAAAGCGTGGCAGCGAACACTCAGCGATGACCTGGTTGCAACTCGCCACATTGACAAGTGCGGTGACAAGATCGTCTACGATCCACGTTGTCTGAGCATCTCGCGATTCAACATGAACTGGGCTGGCGCCCTGGAATTCATGCGGAGACAGTATCTGATTGCCCGCAAGTATACGCCGCGTGTGTTTTGGCCAGGGTATCTCGTACTGCTGGTTTGCGTGTCCGGCTGGTGGGGTCTTGTGGCGTTGGCGGCCGTCAACGCAGGCAACTCATTCGGCTGGCTGTACGTGGCTGGTGCCGGTGCCATATACCTGGCCAATGTGATCAAAGGCGTATTGCGGCAATCGGTGTTTCGTGCACGCAACAAACAAATCTTCCAGCAGAATCGGGCCGCGGCCGCTTTTGATATTTTTTGCTGGCCCATCGTGGCCAGCCTGATGCTGTTGATCGTCACCATTTCGATTCCGGGAAACCGTATTTGCTGGCGCGGGAATCAGTATTTGATCAAGCGTGGCGGCGAGATCGAGCTTCTCAATCCCGCATCTGCGGCAAACCAGGAATTGTCTCCGCAAAACAAGGCGGCTTGATACTCACTACGCCGCACAAACGAACAAACAACTCAGGGAAGAGACCATGTTGAAAATTGCCTTGTGGGACACTCGTCGAAATGACGCGCAAAAGGACTTTGCCGGCGGCATGGGCGTAGGCATGCACCCGGGCGGCGGCGGTGTCAAGGGACGAGTCGTTCGTATGATGTATCAACGCGACTATCGCCCGGTCGCCATGAATTTTGCCTACATGGGAGCCGTCTGCAGGAAACTGGGGCATCGCGTTGTCTACTGTGAAGACAAAATGGTTCGGGCAGACGTTTACATCTTCAATCCCTCGCTGCTGACCATTGAGCTCGAACGCAGGGCCATGTCCCAGGTGGCGCGGCGGTATCCGGAAGCAAAAGTGCTGGTGACCGGATCGGTGGCCTACGCCCTTCCGGAACTGTTTACCGAAATCGGCGCGACGGTAATCAAAGGCGAGCCTGAGCAATTGCTCACGAAATGGGACGAGGTTCTGTCATCGCCGGATCAGATAATCGATGTGGGTTCGGTACAGGACCTGGACTCGTTGCCATTTCCGGACTGGTCGCTGTTTCAATGGAAACGGTTTCGCATCAAGTATGATTTCTGGCGATTTCCTACGGCCCTGATTCAGCAAAGTCGCGGATGTACGTTCAAGTGCAACTATTGCCCGTATATCATGATCGAAAGCAAGACGCGATTTCGTTCGCCGGAATCCGTACTTGATGAAATTCGTGAAGGCCAGCACCGTTACGGGTTTGAGTCATTCAAGTTCCGCGATCCGTTATTTGGTCTCAATCGAAAAAAGGCACTTGAGCTCGCTGAAGGAATTGCCCGCCTGAAGAAGCCCATTCAGTTTTCGATCGAAACCCGCATCGACCTGATGAAGTACGAAACACTTGAGGCGCTGAAAGAAGCCGGACTGACGTCGATCACGGTCGGTATCGAGACTCCCAGCGAAGAGACATTGAAGAAATACAGTCGCCAGCCGATCAAGGACGATCGGCAGCGCGAATTTGTCACGCGGTGTCGTGAAATGGGCATTCGCAGCGTGGCGGGCTTTATGGTTGGATTTCCCGAGGATACAGCCGAGAGTATTATGTCAGTAATGAATTACGCCCGGCAGGTGAATCCGACATTTGCCAATTTCAATGTCGTGACGCCGTATCCCGGAACCGAGTTTTACGAACAGGTACGCGACCAGGTTGCCGATTTCGACTACACAAAATACAGCGTGTACGAGCCGGTCATGAAGTACCAGAATCTGACCGCTGATCAGGTGCGGGAGTTGCATGCGAAATGTTTCAACAAGTTCTACTTCCGCTCCCGTTATTTCGCCGACAATGCCCGTCTACTGTGGCCGCAAATGAGTCGTTTTGCACCGCAAAAACGTGCTGCATAGGAAACAGCCGGCCGGCTGACACCGATCATGATCAGCCGCAATGAAGCAATCGTTGATTTGGGTGTGGTCGGCGTATGCAGCGCGCTTTACATCGGCGTGAGTTCATTCTCGTTGCCAATCATACCGGTCATCATTGTCATCGTCGTGATCCTGATCGCCTACGATCGATTGCTCCTGCGACGCCGCGATGAAACGCCGCGGGACCTGGGATTTCGTTGTGACAACTGGCAGCGGGCTGCTCGCTGGATCCTGTTACCAGCTCTGGGCCTGGTCGTGGTGATCGTTTTCAGGGCGATGGTTCTTGGCTATGTGTTTCCAGCGGCACTCTGGCTACTGCTGCCGTTGTACCCGTTGTGGGGATTGATCCAGCAGTTTGTTTTCCAGGGCATTGTCCTGCGGCGGCTTCTAATCCTGATTGACAGTCACTGGATCGCGATTGTGATTACCGCCATCTGGTTCTCGCTGGTACATCTGCCGGACTGGCGAGTTTGCTTGCTGACTCTGACTGCCGGTTTGTACTGGTCGTGGGTTTTCCTGAAGTGCCCGAACATCTGGGCGTTGGGGCTATCCCATGGCATCCTTGCGGCGTTGACGTACCCGTTGGTGCTGGGCGAGAATCCGGTGGAACGGTTTTTCCAATAAACCGATGGGCCAGCCGCCCGATATCTGCTCAATCGGTCCGCCGTCGATAACGCACCTGGATCAGGCCACTGGGGTGTACCTTTGATTCGATCAGGTGCAGTGGTTCGGACGTGTCCGAGGGTTCGAACAAATGGATACCCTCGCCCAGGATCTCGGGAACCAGGGCTAGAT
>JBPCVB010000397.1:0-5905 GCA_051010855.1 Pirellulaceae bacterium
CCCAGGCGAATCTTGGGCCCTGCCAGGTCGATCATAATCCCGGCTGCCAACCTGGTTTCCAAACACGCAAGTCGAATTCTTTCCAGAACTTGCTGGTGGTCCTCGCGAGTACCGTGTGCCATGTTGATTCGAAATACATCCACACCGGCAACCAGCAATTGTTTAAGCATCTCAAGTGAGTTGCTGGCCGGGCCGACGGTCGCGACCGTCTTGGTACGGGTTATGTGTGGCCGCATTGCCTGAGTGAACGGTGAGGCAGCCAGGGATTCCTGTTTAGCAGTCATGCGGGCCCACGAATTGGGTAATGGAATTCGATCGGGTAAGTCGGTCGGGCGGGTAATATGCCATTAGTTTTTACCGAGTTCGAGACACGATTCGAATGAGTACCGTCCTGGGATTCTGCGGGAATGCGCGTTTTGCTTGTTCGCAACCAGTTCGCAAAATTCCGGTGAGAGCAAATATAAGGGAAAAATGATGTGCTTCCATAAGGGCTGATATCACACTGAAGGCCTCCGGAAACTACACGGAAAGCACACAATAAGCATGATTTTCGCGGCATTTGCTGCAGGTCAGAAAGCTGGCAAAAGAATGGACCGGATACAGCGATTGTCGTATACTGGTCGACACACCATGTTTGTCTTCGTTGTTGGCCCCCGCACGCAAGAATGCTGCTGCTCCGATTCTCCGCCGCCATTTTTTTCCTTGTCTGCTTTTCGTTTACGTCGTTCGTGTTTGCAGACACCGTGGCTGACGATACGGACTCACAAGTCGACGCCGATCAAGTTGCCAAGATTGATTTCGTCGACGGCATAGAATCAGGTTCTTTGGAAGAAGACGCGGCTACCATCTCAGTGCCCGAGCCCACCACCTTTGGACTAATCACATTGGGTCTGGCGGTTGCTGGCGGATTGCTGGTTCGTAATCGCAACGACAATTTCTAGTATCCCCTGCTCCGGATATGACGAACCTGACCTTGGAGAGCAGTCTGAATGTACGATAGCCAACCGGCAAATTGGTGCACGAACGTCCAGCGACGGCCCTGAAAACCCGCATTCGTACGGTTGACAGGCCGGTTTGTTAACTGCTTTGCAAATTGGCCATTTCGATGCTCGCGTCAATCGACTTGTCGCCAATGTCTTTGCGACACCAGGCACCATCCCAGCGAATGCATTTCACCGCGCGATACGCCTGCAGCTTTGCCTGGGCCAGCGAATCACCCAGCGCCGTGACACCCAGCACCCGTCCACCATTGGTTACTACCTCGGAATCCACGCGACGCGTTCCGGCGTGAAATATCTTGACGTCTTCGATCGCCGCCGCCTCGTCCAGTCCGCGGATCGTCTTGCCTTTTACATAATCGCCGGGATATCCCTCGGCAGCCATCACCACACACAGGGCCGGGCGTGGTTCCCATTCGATCCGGGGCAGGCGATCCAGCGTGCCTTCGACACTTGCCATCAGCAAATCCACCAGGTCGCTATTCAGTCGCATCAGCAGTGGCTGACACTCGGGATCCCCAAACCTCACGTTGTACTCCAGTACGCGGGGACCCTGCGAAGTTAACATCAATCCCGCATACAACAGGCCACGAAACGGATGGCGATTGCGTTTCATGGTGTGGATCGTCGGAACCAAAACACTTTCCTCGATCCAGTGCAGCATCTTCTCATCGACCAGTGGTGTCGGGCAGTACGCGCCCATCCCGCCCGTGTTCGGGCCCCGGTCACCGTCCCACGCCGCCTTGTGATCCTGAGCTGGAGGCAGGGTGACGATGGTGCGACCGTCGGTAATCGCCAGTACGCTGGCTTCCACGCCCTGCAATCGTTCCTCGATGACGATCTGGTTTCCGGCGTTACCGAAATTCTTTTGCCGCGCGATTTGATCGATCGCGGCAAACACTTCCTCGCGATTGCTGCATACGATGACGCCCTTGCCGGCTGCCAGACCATCGGCCTTGACCACCAGTGGCACGTTCTGGGGAGTCTCATCGAACCGCTCGGTGACCCAGCGTTCTGCGGCGCGAGGATCGTGAAAGGCCTGAAAAGCAGCCGTCGGCACGTTGGCTGAACGCAGGATTTGTTTGCAAAACGCCTTGCTGCCTTCCAACCGAGCTGCGTCACGCGACGGTCCAAAAACCCGGATCCCGCTATCCGACATCGCATCAACAATGCCATCACACAGTGGCTGCTCTGGACCAACGACGACCAGATCGATGGCATTCTGGCGGGCGAATTCCACTTGCGCCGGAATATCGTCGGCCGCAATATCGACGTTCTCGCCGTCTTCTTCGGTGCCTGCATTGCCGGGAGCACAAAAGACGCGATCAACCCGACTGCTGCCAGACAGCTTCCAGACCAACGCATGCTCCCGACCGCCACTACCGAGGACCAGTATTTTCATGAGGAAGGTTCCACACTTGCGATTCCACTACCCGGGTCAGACCGTCGTTTGCTGATTCTAGACCGCCGGTCAGTTATCGGCCAGAAGCCGGATCATCAACTAGCGGGATTGAGTTATACTGTGGGACCTGCTGGCCGCTGAAATGAATTAACCAACAATAAACAGACTCTTATGAAATCGAAAACCACGATTGCTTTTCAACGATCTGCCCTCGCCGCGTTATTCGTGCTGATTGGTCAGGCCGAGGTGCGGGCCCAGGAAGAAGGCTGGGGCCATTTGACCGGTCGTATCATTGTTGATGGCGCTATCCCGGAACCGGCGGACCTGACCGTCGGTACGGATGACCGTGCATGGTGCGTCAATACTGGCGAGACGTTCAAGGATCGTTCGTTGATCGTCAGTTCTGAAGGTGGCCTGGAGCACGCCTATGTGATGATGTATTTCGCACGCAGCGACCGCAACCGACCCGACGTTCATCCTTCCTATGAGGAATCAAAAGAGCAAACAGTAGTGCTCAATAACGAGAATTGCCGGTTCGAGCCACGCGCCGTGTTTTTGCGTACTGGCCAGACCATTGAGTTCAAAAACTCCGACGCGATTGGGCACAATTGCCACGTTGTCACCTTTGCCAATGAAGAAAACTGCAGTCTGGGTGCAGGGCAGTCGGTTGAGCTGGAACTGGACTCGACGGATCGGGTTCCCGGAATTGTCAAATGCGATATTCATCCCTGGATGGAATCGCTAATTCTCGTGCGTGATGAACCGTACGCGGCAATAACCGACGCAGAGGGGAATTTTCGCATCGAGAATATCCCGGCCGGCGAATGGTCATTCCAGTTCTGGCACAAACGCAACGGATTCATGAGGACATTGCAGCGTGACGGCAAGACGTTTCTGGGGCGCCGTGGTGAGGTCAAGGTAACGATTGAACCAGATGGCACGTTGGACCTTGGTGAACTGCATATCTCGATCGATAACCTGCTGGAATAACCAGCCAGTGAGACGTGCCGTGATTGCTCGAGGAAATTCGTTGTTTTGGAATCTGTTAGGCGCAGGCCTGCTGATGGTCTGTCTCGGCTGCGCCGAACGGCAGCTTGCTCCAGAAGCCAGCTTTGACTCCGATAATGCGTCCTCACTGCGCGACTCCTTCGACAACTACTATCAACCGGACAACTGACGGCTGCACAATAACTCGGCGTTGTGAATTCACGCACGAATTCCCGGTTGGAACAATGAAAAAACCGGCGGTACCGGGCAAGCCTTCTTATACCCGGACTGACCGCACGCTATTCTGGGGTCTCCCTGCAGGCCGGGGACCAACGGCGGCCTGATCGAACCGAGATTCGACCTCACCATGCTTGATCGATTTTTGTCCCAAACCAATACGCACCTTGCCGGCCGCTGGCTCGGTTGGGGGGCTCCGTTGGTGTTGATCGGCATAATACTGCTGCTCAGTGCCGGCTGCGCCGATGCTCCCCAGTTTCGGATCAATGCCGTGCATATGCGGACGGTTGAAAAGGAGTTCCTCGATGACGAACGGATGCCCGGGCCTCATGTGGAACAACTCAATAACGTGATGAAGGCCCTGTTTGGGACTCCTGATGACCCTCACTTTCCGCCAGCGGCAGCCGACAAGGCCGCCGTCGTTGATCTCACCTTGCTACAGCGGGCTGCCGGTCCGGTGTCGGTTAACGAACTGGGTCACGGACAGGGGCTGTACCGGCAACATTGCGCCCACTGTCACGGAGTGACTGGAGACGGATCGGGCCCAACTGCTGCTTATCTAAATCCGTATCCACGAGACTTTCGGCTGGGCAAATTCAAATTCAAATCGACGGCCCTCTACCACCCTCCCACCGCAGACGATTTGCAACGCGTCATCCGACGCGGGATCGCTGGCACGTCCATGCCGTCGTTCGAATTGCTGAGCGAGGCCGACATTGATTCGGTTGCGGAGTACGTCAAATATCTGAGTATTCGCGGGCAGGTCGAACGCAAACTGATTGAGGATCTGAGTGCCGTCGAGCCGGATGAGGATTTGATTTCCCGACCCGGCACCGTCGACGATGACGAGTTTGAGTATCAGGTCCAGCTGATCATGAAAGAAGTGATCGAGCCGATTTTGAAGGATTGGCGGAACGCGGAAGACGACATTGTTGTCGTGCCGGATGAACCCGCGGCTTTTGCACGATCGCGCATCGGACTGGCGCAGTTTGGCAAGTCACTGTTTCACGGCAAGGCAAATTGCACTCAGTGTCATGGAGTTTCCGGGTTGGGAGACGGGCAACTGGAAAACTACGACGACTGGACCAACGAGTGGCTCAAACGCTCCAATGTCAATCCGGACGTCGCCAGCGAGGTCGATGAGTTTGTGAGTCTCGGCGCTCACCCGCCCCGCAAGCTAAGACCGAGAAACCTGCGACATCGAGTGTTCCGGGGTGGCAGTACGGCCGCCGATCTGTATCGGCGGATCAAGGCCGGAATCGAAGGCACTTCCATGCCCGCGGCGCCCAATCTTTCGGAGGAAGAAGTTTGGGCCTTGGTCGCGTACGTGCTGGAGTTTCCCTACCTGCGCTCGGCACCGGTGGAGGAGTAAGACCTTGGATCGTCTGTGGAGTCTGTTGTTTTTGGCCGTCCCAATAATGGGAGTTGCCATCGTCCTGGGCGCGGCCGCAGATGTGGGCATGACCAATCGCTGGTTGCCCGAGTCCATCGGACCTCGGACCCTCGGTATTGATTACCTGTTTGACTTGATCCACGCGATACTCGGAGTGGTGTTCCTGTTTACCGGCCTGATCCTGGCCTTTTGCCTGTGGCGATTTCGGGCCAGCGCGCGAACGACAGCGTCCTTCGTGAAAACCAACTGGATACTGGAGTTTCTGTGGACCGTGATTCCCGCGGGAATTCTGATATTCCTCGCCCTGTACCAATTACCGTTCTGGCAGCAAAACAAGGAACAACATCCGGCCATCGTATCCGGCATCGTGTTCGACACGGACGACTATCTGCCACCGATCGCTCGAGTGGTTGCCCGGCAGTACGGCTGGAAGTTTATCTATCCCGGACGCGATGGGCAGTTCGACACCCAGGACGACATCATTTCCGAAAACGTGATGGTGTTGCCAGCCAACGAGGAATTGGTGCTGGAGTTGGTGTCCGAAGACGTCATACATAGTTTTTGCGTCACGCAATTGAGACTCAAACAGGACATCGTTCCCGGTTTGCAGCCTCATATCTGGTTCCAGATAAGTGAAGAGGGCGAATGGGAAATTCACTGTATGGAACTTTGCGGATGGGGCCACTACCGGATGTCCGCTCGTCTGATCGTATTACCACGCCAGCAATACGATTTGTGGAAGGCCTTCCAGTCGCAATTCAGTGACCAGAATCGCCAGCAACGGCGCTCGGAAATTGATCCACGAACACGCGGTCGCTTTGATTGACCCCTCCATCCCCCGGCTTTCCCCACAACCCCTGGCAATACCAACCCTTGACTGACCAACAC
>JBPCVB010000398.1:0-4595 GCA_051010855.1 Pirellulaceae bacterium
CGCTAATATTCGGCAGCTTGATAATGTTGGCTTCCGGGTGCTGGGTCAGTTCTCCAAGTTCCTTCAGGGCATCGCCGATTTTCTGTTCTTCGGTCAGGTTCTCCGGGAACCGGGCGATGATTCGTCCCGCGAGGGAAATGTCACGAGTCTCCACCGGAATATCGCAAGCGCCGGTGAAGGCCTGGATGATGGGAAGCAGCGAGCGCGTCGCCAAAGCCGGTGCTTCGTCAGTATGCGTGTAAATGATCTTGTGATTCATGATTTGCGCTCAATCGAAAGGCGGCACCAAAAACCGAATTAGTTCCGCAATCACTTTATCGCAAATGCTGGAAATGGCCAGTGGCGAAGGCAGCCCGGTGCCTCACAACACTCGCTTACTCGCTTGCGCGTCGGGCTATTGTTGGAGTGAATCAAGCATCGGCTATTCGTGATCCCATTTTCGGATCCACGGGTCCCGCAGGTCATCCTGCATCCCGCGCAGCCTTGCCTTCATCGACTCCAGCAACGATTGGTGCGCGGGGTCCGCGGCCAGATTGCTGGTTTCGTGCGAGTCATCCTGCAAATCGTACAACTCGAACTCAGGCCTGTTGAGGTAAGAGCGTACTGTTCGATAACCGTAGTCAGCTTCGGGTCCTTGCGCGAATTGAGCCTGCCAGCTGGACGCTGCCCAAAGGTCAGCGGCGAATGGAAACTCCAGAGGCGACGCGATGTTCCAGATCAGCTTGTAACGCTGATCCCGAATGGCACGCATTGGATAGTACATTTGAACTTCATGAAATGTGTGCGATGCAAATACAAACTCACTGTGCCCTGAGCCGGGGTCCAACAGAACTGGTAGCCACGATCGGCCTTGATACGAGCTGAAATTTTGTTTCCGTCCAGAATTGTCGCGAGGCCGATTGGGTTGCCCAGCCTGAGCGGATCGCCGTATTGACGTTGTATCGGCGAGATTACGGGGTGCATTCGTGTCGGGGTCCAGCGCACCTGCGAATTCCAGAATGGTGGGCGTCAGATCGACGTGACTTACCAGTTCCTCTGTCTCGCGGCCGCGATCAGGCGCATACGGATTACGGACGATAAGCGGTACGCGCAAGCCAGCTTCGTAAACCGTCGTTTTGGCTCCGGCGAAGGCCATACCGTGATCAGATGTGAAGATGATCAGCGTTTTGTCGTAGAGATCATGTTCCTTGAGAATTTGCACCAGTCGGCCCAGTCCCTGATCAATGCGCGAACAGGACTGGTAATACTCGGCCAGTTCCTCGCGGGTCTCTCGCGAGTCGCTGAGAAACGGCGGGACCGGTACAACCGCCGGGTCATAGAAGTGTTCATCGACATCCGGCCACGATTCACGGTTTGGTTTGTTGCCAAACATATCAGGCTTGAGTTCCAGATTGGAGCTCTGGTTTTTTCCACCACCGCGATGTGGATCGGACGTGGCAAAATACAAAAAGAACGGTCGTTCGTCGTCGGGATCGGTCAGAAAGCCCCGACAGGCTTCGGCCATCTCCACGGTGCTGCGCGGATTCGCACGCAGGTAGGTCTCGAAGTGGTAGGCCGACTCGGGCGCTACATGGTATTTGCCGATTTGAGCAGTACGGTATCCGTGGTTGCCAAGCACGTTTGGCAGCGACAGCGCGCCTACCGCAGCAAACGATTCAAAGTGGTGGAAATTATGCTGCAGCCCGTGCATTCCGTTCAAATGGCTGTACGTCCCGGACAGAATGACGCTGCGACTGGGGCTGCAACTGGCCGTCGTCGCCCAGGCATTGCGAAACAGCACCCCGTCAGACGCCAGCGCATCGGCGTGTGGTGTGATCGCCATCGGATCCCCGTAGCAACCCAGCGTCGGACTTTCATCGTCGGTGACGAACAGGACGATATTGTGATCACTGGATGCAACCGGATTCGCGGTTAGCACGACGAGCAGCAAGGCGATCTGAATTGCTGCGAGCCAGCATCGGATGTGCACGGAAGTCCCCTGGTTGCGACATTGAGCCAAAACGGCCAATCTAGTTCATGAGACAAGTCAGGACAATTTTTCGGACTATGCTCATGGGGGGCGCCGACGCGCAACTCCGTGGTGGATTTGTCCGTTTTTTGTCAAGAAAATCCCGCCCAAAGTAACGATAATTTCTTGATGGCCTGCCACATTTTGGCAGGTCATCCTCCAGACCAGACTACGCTGACCCTGATCCCCGTTTATGGCCAACGAACTGACTCCTTCTCAAAACGCTCCTGCCACGGCGTCCAATACGCCGGCTGACATCGCGGACCTTCCCGAAAAAGCGATCAAGTTGGCAGCCGAAGTTCTCCGCGAGTCTCGCGAACACGAATCGGGCGACGAGCGCGCCTATTCGGAAACCATGGCTCGCATGATGCATGACGACGGGGGCAAGAAATTCACGATTGCCATGGTCGATCAGGTGTTGCGTATGCAAAAACCCAGGCGGGCGGCCAGCCGACTGGGTAGTCTGATTCGGGAATACGGCATCCCCAAATACTTTGGCTGGTTTGATCGGCTGCTGTTGCGTTTTGGCAATTTCTTTGCCGCGATCATGCCAGGCTTTGTTATGCCGCTGATCAAGAAACGTGTTCGTAGCGACTCGGCGCACGTGATTATCTCGGCTGAAAAGGACAAGTTTCCAGCCTATTTAACCGAGCGCGTAGCTGCAGGCGTACGTATCAACTTCAATCAATTGGGTGAAGCGGTATTGGGCGACCGCGAGGCCGACAGGCGGCTGAAGATCTATCTCGATCGTCTGGCCGAACCGGACATTGATTACTGTTCGGTCAAGTTGTCATCTGTGGCCAGCCAAATCAGCCTGACTGGCTACGAGAAAACGGTAGACGAAATCAAGGAACGATTGCGATCTATCTACCGTGCCGCGATTGAGGGAGGCACCGAAGAGAAACCCAAGTTCGTGAATCTCGATATGGAAGAGTATCGTGATTTGCATTTGACGGTGGATGTATTTCAGTCAGTGCTGGACGAGCCGGAATTTGACGACTTGACGGCGGGTATCGTATTGCAAGCCTACTTGCCGGATTCATTTGCGGTGCATAAAAGCCTGACCGAGTGGGCGCGGCGCCGACACGGGCGCACCGGAACCGGTATCAAGATTCGACTCGTCAAGGGCGCCAATCTGGCGATGGAACAAGTCGAAGCGTCGCTTGAGGATTGGCCGCAGGCCCCCTATTACAACAAGATTGAAAGCGATGCGAACTACAAACGGATGCTGGAATTTGGTTGCCGGCCGGAAAACGCGTCGATTGTGCGGCTGGGAATTGCCAGTCATAACCTGTTCGACATTGCCTACGCTCTTTTGCTGCGCGAACGCCGTGGTGTTGCTGAGTACACCGAGTTCGAAATGCTGGAAGGCATGGCCAACGGCCAGGCACTGGAAATTCGCGAACGCACCGGCAACCTGATCGTTTACACGCCCGTTTGCTATGACGCGGAGTTTGAATCGGCAGTCGCCTACCTGGTTCGCCGATTCGATGAGAACACGCAACCGGGCAGTTTTCTTGGCACTCTGTTTTCGCTGAAAGAAGGCACACCCGATTGGGAAGAACAAAGTCAGGCGTTTCTGGATGCATGCCGGCTCGCTCACGACGCCAAATTGTCCAGCGCTCCCAATCGCAAGCAAAATCGCAACCGGGAAATGATCGAGGCACGACCCGGCAACGTCCCATTCCACAATGAAGCCAACACGGATTTCGCGCTTCCCGACAATCGCGAATGGATTGCGGATATCGTCAAGTATTGGCAAGCCAAGAAGATTGCACCGATTCCCATTCAAGTGGGCGGCGAAGAAAAGCATACCGAACACACACGTGATGCTGCTGATCCTTCGCGGCCCGGGTATATTGCCTATCAGTATTCGCGGGCCGATGCCGATGATTTGGAAAGGGCTCTGCAAGCGGCGGTCGACGCGCAGCCCGGTTGGGAAGCACTGGGGATCAACGGCCGCGGAGCTATCCTGCGGGAAGTGGCCGCCGTATTCTCGCGGCACCGCGGCAACACGATCGGCACTATGTTACTGGACGCCGGCAAAGCGATCACCGAAGCCGACATTGAAATAACCGAAGCGATCGACTTTGCCAACTACTACGCCAGCTCGCTGGATGATGCGGCGTGGCAGGACGGCACCCAAATGAAAGCGGCTGGTGTGGTCGTGGTGACTCCGCCATGGAATTTCCCCTACGCCATACCCGCCGGCGGTGTGCTGGCCGCCTTGATGGCAGGCAACTCCGTGATTCTCAAGCCGGCCTCCGAAACGGTGCTGACCGCCTGGATGCTGGCCAATCAGTTGTGGGAAGCCGGCGTGCCCAAAGAAATCCTGCAGTTCATTACGCTCAAGGATCACGATCTGGGCAAGGTGATGATCAGTGATCCGCGAGTCGACATTGTGATCCTGACCGGGGGATACTCGACCGCTCAAATGTTTCAATCGTGGCGGCCTGACTTGCGACTCTACGCCGAGACCAGTGGCAAGAACAGCATGATCATCACGGTGGCTGCCGATATTGACCTGGCGATTAAAGACCTTGTTAAAGGCGCATTTGGCCATTCAGGTCAAAAATGCTCAGCAACC
>JBPCVB010000399.1:0-2505 GCA_051010855.1 Pirellulaceae bacterium
TTTGAAGAGAGCCTGCGCACGCCGCTGGTCGTCCGCTGGCCGGGGGTTACCGATGCGGGTTCCAGCAGTGATCACATCGTGTCGAATCTGGATTTCGCACAGACGTTTCTGGACATGGCTGGAGTCGATGACACGGACGAAATGCAAGGCCAGTCGCTGGTACCCCTGTTGCGAGGCGAACAACCGGCAAACTGGCGCGATGAATTTTACTATCACTACTACGAGCTGGGCACGCACAATGTTGCCGCTCACTACGGCATCGTCACCGATCAATACAAACTGGTGCACTACTACCGCCGGCTGAACGAAGACCGTGAGCCTGTGGATATCGATCAATGGGATTTGATGGATCGCGTTAAGGACCCGCTGGAAATGACCAGTTACATTGACGACCCGGCGTACGCCGATGTGCGGGAAGATTTACTGGATCGACTGCTTGCGTTGCAGGACAGGTTTCAAGTCGACGACGAGTAATTTGTCCAAAGTACCTCCGGGCCTGGGACAGGCTCGGCAACGTACGTCAGTCCGTCCCGGACTGACCAAACCGGGGCAGATGCGGTTCGGCTCACACGTGCAAGATGTCGTTGCCTTCCAACTGCCGATCCGGGATGCCGTATTATCGGCGGGTGGAAGCCACCGCTACGGGAAATCAGCCCTTGTTTCCGCCCCCTTCGCTGGCGAAAATACAGGCTCGACAAAAACTTGTCCCATTTCGCTTCTGGTCGTTCCCACCCTTGGCACGCAAGACTCCCAAGAAACGTACCCGCAAGACCACCGCGGAATCGCCGTTGATCCCCATCGATTGCGACAGCGAAGTGGTGCGTCGCCGTTTGGCCCGGATTGAATCGAACTATGATTTGCTGGACGAAATGCTGGCTGATCTGGAAGCCCGGGTACCGGGCGAACTTTCGGCATCGCCTGGGGAAGGCAATCCCAACAAACCCCGATAGTGTTTTGGAAAGCGCTGTTTTCGCGGACCCCTCGCGGATTCTCAAGTTTGCGTGCGTTGGACGGACGCCCTACAATGACGGGGCCTCTTCATTGTGCGACCACGTTTTGCTTGAACCTTGAGCATCATGTGCCAGTCGTACTGCGCAGTTTTCGGAACGCATTCTTGTAACGGGAGAGGAACGATGTCTGAATTGTGGTCACGACTTTTCACACTGACCCTGGGCATGCTGCTATGCACGGCTTTCACTCCGGCACAGGGGCAACAACCGGCAACCCAAGTGGCTTATCAGTTGCCGAAGAAAACGCTGCAAAAGCTGGAATCAGTTGTTTTGCCGGCCTGGAATGCCAGCGACGAAGCGGCATTTATGGAATCGATGCTGGATGTATTGCAGCGAGTTGAAATTGAACATCTGGATGAGATCGAGCGATTAGGCCGGGAACACGGGGTCAGTTCCCTGCGGGACGAGTTCGGCAAGCGAGTGTTGCAGGATGTCGAGCAAGGACATGCACCTCGCGCCTCCAGCTTGCGGCTGCCCGTTGTGGTAACGATCAACACTTATTTCTCGGATCGAATCAAGGGCGAGTTGGCCGATTTGCGGACTCATCAGGTCATGCAGGAGCCATTGGAGCTGCCTGCAACGTGGAACGAAAACGAAAAGCTGTTTTGGGAAGTCCATGTGTTCAAAAACCGCATGGACTCGATCCAGCGGCTGACGGAATTCGTGGTGCAGTTGAGTCGCCCGTTGTACAACCGGGCTCAGCGCAAAGGCGACCAGGATACGATGGCGCTGCTGGAACCGGCGGCTGAGTTGAACAAGGAATTCCAGACGCATTTGCATCAAATGTTGGAGAACGAGGCAGAATTGCGGTTGATGGAACTGGAGCGTGTAGAAACCACGTTGCACAACGAGCAGGATTTTCAAATTCGCCTGTCCGCTGCATTTGCTCTGGAACTTGACGAGCGTCATCTTCGCGAGTTCTTTCAACAGGTAGATTCGGCAACGATTACACGAGCGGCACTCAAGGATCCCAATATCGGTAGCCGAATTCAGGCGCTGATTGATACCTCGAAACACTACGGCAAGGACGTGCTCGAAAAGGCGTCGTTGTTGCGAGCCGGTGCGCATTGGTGGCTGCGCGGCCGGTATGGAATGGCACCCATGGCCTACGGATTGCTAAAACGACCGGAAGCGATGGAAAGTGACCAGGCCATGTTCGGACTGTACATGCCAAAGGCCCGTCCCCAGCCGGTGAACTGGATCTCGGCCGAAGGCGAAATTTCGCCGGGCTACGAACGCCGCCACTACTACACGTGGGCCGTGGAGTACAGGGAGCTGCAAATCGGATCAGGTAGCCATTCAGAAACAGAGGTCATCGGCCGGGAACCTTGGCAGGCAAAAACCGGCAGCTACTTCTGGTGAGGCCGCACCTACTGCGGAACCGTGAGTTCCACTACCGAAACCCGACAGACCACCAACACCCACGTCATCTCCCGTAGCCTGAGCAAGGAAGACGAGACCATCCCATACCGTTTCGTAGGATCCTGGGAATATC
>JBPCVB010000400.1:0-3282 GCA_051010855.1 Pirellulaceae bacterium
CAACGAGGATGCGTGTGGTCATGGCATCAGCCTGGTGTGACAGGGGTCAGGAATTATCCTCTGGAGGCGGCGGCAAACTGGGTGCCGTCGGCTCGTCCAGATCATCCATGGAAGGTCCGGAAATCCGTTCCCGATCTCGTTCCCGGCGGGCTGGACTTCCGGCATCGACTTCGGTGTTTATGGTTGACTGCAATTCGTTCAGACCTTTGCGCAACTCGCCATAGCCGCGGCCGACATTGCGGGCTACCTCGGGAAGGCGTTTCCCGAAGAGCACAATGGCCACCACTCCGAGAACGACCAGCTCGGTAATCCCTATGCTTGGCAACATGTTGGTTGGCGTTTGTTTATCAGAACGAGCGTCCCGGCCAGCAAAGGCGACGGGCGGTTTCGCTAGTTGGCCTGATTGGCTTCTTCCTGATCTTCCAGATTCTTGAGATCCACTGGCTCGTCACGCAATCCTTGCTTGAATTCGTTGACACTGCGACCCATGTTCCGCATCATGCTCGGCAATCTGGTCGCTCCGAACAGAAGCATGAGAATGGCTGCCAAAATCAGCAGCTCTGTCGTACCGATACCAAACATAACGATTCCTGTTTCCAGCCGTTTAGCGACTAATAGTGGATAAATCCGCTTCCGCTCTATTCTAGAAGCGACCCCAGGGGTGTCAAACCCCGAGTGATTTTGACTCGGGCATTGACTTGTCTGAGCCCCCAAAACCCGCAGCTTCGTACCATTCGACAACCATCTGTGCCGATGAGCCAAAGTGACGCGACAGCCATAATCGCCTATATCTCGATTGTGACCGGCGGAAACGCGACGTTGTTGCCAGCGGGTGTGATGAAGTTTGAGTCGGCACCCAACTGCTGAAACACGATGTCGATCTTGTTGCCGTATCCGGCCGTGTTACTGGTTGAGGAGTGCAACCCGAGCACGGTCAAGCTGTTGTCGTCCCATATCGTTGCACCGGAATCACCGGGTTTGGTGATCGGGTCGTACTTCAATTGATTCGTGAATCGCCCCAGGCCTGCAGCCTGAATCGACGCATTGTCAGACAGGATATCGCCCGATTTAAGCCCCGTCGTTCGGCTGGCTTTGCGAATTCGCTGTCCCACTGTGGCGGTGCCTGTTCCCCGCGGCGTGCCGATGTGGTGGACATATTGGGTCAAATTATCGTTCCACCCAGCGGCCACCAGGGCCAGTGCACAATCGACTTCGTTATCGGTGGCACCACTCTTGTCCAGCGGTACCCAGCGGTCCAGCGTGCCGATCGTATCGTCGGCCTGGGTACCTCCGTCGGCGGGTCCGGGTTGCAATATGGCGTCACCCACGTTGGCGTCGTTGGCGTTGGCCAACACATGATTGTTGCTGAGGATGTATCCATAATTGCCGTCTACCTGAACATGCAGGCCGATGGTTCCCGCTGTAATCCGGTAATGTCCGACGCTGTAACCGCCCGGACAGGGTCGCTCGCGGTCCGCCCAGGCCTCGGGTCGGATCACGCCTTCCTCGACAATCGCAACGGGCACTAGTGAATCGGTCCTTTCGTCTTCGATATTTACCAGCTGCAGTTGTTGGGGAATATCGACGAGGTTCAATTCCTTGAGCGCCGGATCGATCCCGATCACGATGTGGGCATTGCTTGTTGGCCTGCCGTCCTCAAGAATCAGTTGAGGCGCTATGGATACGATGTGCGGATGCGATTCGAACAGTTCCTTTTCATAGGCGTCTTTGGTGCGACTCGCTTCTTCGTAACTGGCCATGCGAAATTCCTCAGTCGAAAGTTCCGGTGTGCTCTTTTCAAATCACCATGCGGGGTGTTCATCAATCAATGATTGATTTGTTCGGGCCATCAGGCAATGGCGCTGAATGGACGGGCGTGAGTAAAAACCACACCCTCGGGTGACAATTTCTATTTGTCGTCGGATGGGTTATCCGCGTCTTCTTCATCATCCTGAAAATGGAGGTTGTTCTGCAGATGCAGCGTGGCGCCATAAACAAAGCGGCTCAGCCGGGTTTTTTGTTGCTTGATTTCCTCGCCGTCGTCCGATTCCTGATAGGCCCTCCCTCCGCGGCATTGGAATTCGCCAAATTCAACACTGACGACTTCGCGTTCCTGCTCGCGTGTCTGTTCGATATTTTCAGCGCCGCCAATTTCTCCGGGCAATTCCCCTAGCTCACAGGTTTTCATCAGGTTCGCGATCACAACGACTTGTCGGGGCGAAAGTTGTCCACTGTCAAACGGTCGAGGCATCATTCGCGAGTTGCCAGGTTCCACGAACACAGGCACGTGCTTGTACATTTCGTACGAACCGTCCGGTTGAATGCGCCATTCTGTCTTGTCGCGGCTTTCGCGCACGATCGTCAGCGGGTGTTTGAACTGCAAATCCTCATCGAGAGGACCGGTTTCGCTCGAATGGTTTTCGATTGCCGCTGCCGTTTCCTCGTCGGTCAGTTCTTTTTGGCTTTCTTCATATCGTTGGCGATTGCCACGAGTACGCCTGCGACCGTCCATGTTCGTCGCCATGGATGTGACTCGAATCTCGGTGCGCTCGGAACCGTCCTCGGCCTCACGTGTTGAGATCATGCCACGGATGTCCACCCTTTGTCCGATCCCGCGTTTCAGGAACACATGCATCCTGCCATCGGTAATCACCAGGTGCCATTTGGATTCGCCATCCACGAGAACAAATTCGGGGTTCCCGGAGTTCTCATCCGAGCCGGCTGCATAACGCAGTTCTCCGGTAATCGTATCGGACTCGCGACGTGATTCCTGGGCAACAGCCGTCATCGGTGCCTGGAGACTGACGACCATGATCATGATTAACAGAAGCAATGATGGGCTGGCAGTTCGCATGATTACCCTTTGATCGATTGGTTTCTTGTACAAGGTCATGACCATTATCGTCATTCACTTCTTCTTGCGAGGCAAGGATTTTTGTTGTTTTGGAAGCAGTTGTTTCAATGACTGGCGAACCGCGACAATGCCCGTTTTGCTGGATCGTGCGGCAACGTCGTTAACAGTCTGGCCTTTGAAGTTGACGGCTTCCAACGACGCGCCAAAATCGGCCAGTCGAGCCAACGTCGCCGTTTGACCTCCACGCACTGCGGCGAAGACCGGAGTCTCCTCACGATCGTTGCGGGCTTCCAGATCGGCACCCTGGGCGGCCAGCAATTCCAGTTGTCTGATGCGACCGTAAAAGGCGGCATCAAAAATTGGCGTTTCGCCATCGTGCGACCGGGCTTCAATATCGGCTCCATTTTCCAGCAGCAGTTTGGATATCT
>JBPCVB010000401.1:0-5652 GCA_051010855.1 Pirellulaceae bacterium
CGTTATCAGCCAGTGTCCCAGGTATTCAAAACCACGGCGATGGTTGGTGCCGTTGTGATGTTGTTGTTTGGTGTGGTCCAGTTTGTCGACTTTCTGCGTGCGTATAACCTGCCTCGCAAGCAGATTCGCTTGTTTAGCAAGACCGTGATCGTTGACCTCGACAGCAAGGCGATGCCGGAAACGATCGAGACACAGGTCGACGAAGACACGACCTTTCGCTGGCAGTTGCTGGGCTACAGCCGCATGGACCGTCCTCATGGCAGTGACTTTGGCGAACGTTCAGATCGCTGGCGATATCGATCACTCAATTCGGGCATGCTGGTCCATTCGTCGCTCGACCAGACATTTCCGGGCTGGCACGAGTTGACGACGTGTTACCGGAACATGGGATACGAACTTGCCTCATTGCGACAAAAAAAGACCGAGTCCTTTGTCAATGAAGATGGCGAGACGCTGGACTGGACCTATGTCGAGGTCGAGTTGATCGATCCTGCCCTGTCCAAGCGCGGATTCCTGTTGTTCAGTTTTACAGATTCGGTTGGCATTCCGTATGAGGCACCGATCGAGTGGAGCAACATTCGAGCTTTTTGGGAACGTGCGAAAAACCGGCTGAATTACAACGTGCGTTCGACTTTGTTTCGCGGCGAGGCATATCAGATGCAGGTATTCGTCGAGAGCCCTTACGATTTCACGCCCGATCAAAAGGACGAGATTCGCAACCAGTACTTCCAGGCGCGTATCGCGATGCGAAAAGCTCTTTTAAAATACGGGGACATTGACGGTCAGGCAGACTCGCCGACAGCTCCCGGCGACGAATAGCTGTTTTCACAGTCACGCCAATTGCGCCCCTTCCGGATTCCGGCGGAAAGACTGGACCGCTTGAGCATTGCGTCGTTACAATTCCGCTTCCGGCCAGGCAGGCCCTGGCCACCGGCCCTGCAGCCTACATCTCACGTCGCCCCGGGCCCTCCGCCGAACCTTCATTTTTTCGCTCACCATTAATGACCACTACTCCCAAGGGCAAGAGCGTTTCCGAATACCATCCCGGCAAGACCGATCCATCGGCCCCTGGGATCGGCAAGGTGCTTGTTCCCTATCTGATTCTGGCGGTTACCATGTTGCCGCTCAGTTTCATTTATCTGCTGGGTCTGTGGTCGCAACGTGGACACTACCTGCTGTTTCCCGTTTGCTTTTTGGCAACGGCATTGTTTTTGTTCCTGCGCTGGCCGCGCAGGGATGAACCGCTGTTTTTCAGCAACACCAAATCCGACGTGTTTTTCGTTTTGGGAATTTTTCTGGCTGTCGTAGCGACGGCGGCGGGTTCCCCCTGGTTTGGCTTTGCGAGCATTCTTTCGCTAACCGCCAGTTTGCTCGCCCGCACCAATGACCGCTCGGTGTTTGGCACCTTGCTGCCCTGTCTTGCTCCACTGGTTGTCATTTTGCAGCCGCCGTTTGCGATTGATTTCGACTCGGTCCAGAGTGACCTCCAGCTAATGTCAGTCATTAATATTTCATCGGCCCAGTTCGCCAGCGGCATCCTTGATCTGCTGGGATACGTCCACAACATCGCCGGCAGTCGCCTTGAACTTCCGACTCAAATCATTGACACGTCTGCGATAAACAACAGAAGTGTTTCGGTATTTTCGCTATTGATGCTGACCGGGATCTTTATTGCCTGGATGCGACGCCCCTTGGTCCGCGCAGCACTATTGCTGCTGGCCGCCTGTTTCTGGGCGATGGCCTTTCAGGCTTTTCTTGTCGTCATTTTTGCCATTGGCGTCAGTTCATTCGAGCAAGACCTTTTTTCGCCCGGACCGACCAACCGAATGTTGCAGGGTCTGGCCCTGTTGCTGGCCGGCCTGTTCACTGTGCTCAGCGACCAGCTAATTACGTTTGTCTGCGGGCCTGTCGACATCACCGCCATCGACGAAGACATTTCATGGCAGGACAAACTTTGCCGTTTCTGGAATAGCGCAATCTGGGGTGTCACCTCCCCGGTGATCGATGTCAATATCAAGTCGGAGGTGGCGTGGGCCAAGCGTCGCAACAGTCCGCCATCGGCAACCACCTCAACCATGCTATGGGGCGGGTGCGTGTTATTGGGAATTCTGGCATTGTTACAGGTCCTGGCAATTGCCAGTGCCGGTTCACGACAAGGTCGATCGGTTTATTCAGCGACTGATGTTCTGCAATTGAGTGAATCATCATTGCCTGATCAGTTTGACAGCCGGTTTGCCTGCATCGAATATTCGTCTGCGGACCCCGTCAAATTCAATCCTTTTGAGACTCGTCGAGATCATTGGGTCTATGCTGATGCCCTGGACAACCGATTTGACGTTGTGATCCATCAGCCGTGGTCAGGCTGGTATGAAACCCTGGACCGGAAGGCCAGCGGTGACTGGAAAGAGGAATCGGATCCTGATTTCCAGCGAATCAAGTTTGGCGATGAAACCAGCATCGAATTGCTGGTAATCACGCTGCAAAACAATCTTGCTGAAACACAACACTTGCGTTCCGCACAGATTGACAGTTTTGGCAGAATGTTTGAACGACCATTAACATGGTCCAATCCCGGTGACTTTTTACGCCGATTCGGCAACCGGCTTGGATTGCGGTCGGATCCACGCATGATGAACTTTCGCTGCATTGAAATCAGCGTTTCGTTGACTCATATTCAGCCTCCTGCCGACGCTGCTTTTGAGAATCTGGACCAGCTAACACGGTTGGTAATACAACATGTTCAGACGTCGGTTCAGGATGGCACTTTGACGGGCGGTGGTTCGGCCCCGTGACCGTCACGCAAGGTCGTGCGTCTAATGAGTGAATCAGTCACTGGCAAGTCTTATGCCCGGGCAGGCCTTCTCGGCAACCCTTCCGATGGCTATCAGGGCAAAACGATTGCGCTGGCTCTGGCCGATTTCTCCGCCACGGTCACCATGACTGCTGACGACCGGATCAGGATTGTGCCGCCGCAGGAAGATAAGGACCAATTCGATTCCATCGACCAAATGCTCCACCAGTTCCGGCGACGCGGCCTGTATGGTGGCAGTCGCTTGATCAAGGCGGCACTGTTGCGTTTCTTTTCTCATGTCAGGAAACATCTTCCATCGAATCTGCCTCAATTTTCGTTGACATGGCAATCCGACATTCCGCGTTGTGTGGGCCTGGCCGGATCCAGCGCCATCATCACCGCGTCATTCAAGGCATTGTGTCAGTACTACCGTGTGGATATTGAACCAGCGGTCGTTGCGGCCCTGGCTCTGCAAGTCGAAACCGACATTCTTAAAATTCCCGCCGGACCCCAGGATCGGGTCGTTCAAATGCTCGAAGGCGTAGTGTTCATGGACTTTGGGCCGGAACAATCACAGTTGCAGGATGGCATGGAAATTGGCAGGTACGAGTACCTGAACATTGGCGACGTTTCCGATCATTTGTATTTGGCGTGGACTGACGCCGCTGCCGAACCGACTGAGGTACTTCACAATAACCTGCGTGAACGGTTCGACACCGGAGAAACGGCTGTGGTCGATGCAATGGATCAATTCGCGCAATTGGCCCAGCGCGGAAAACACGCCTTGCTGGCGGACGACCTCGTTGAGCTTGGTCGCCTGATTGACGCCAATTTTGATTTACGCGCAAGCATCTGCCGACTGCCTCAATTTCATCGGCAAATGGTGGAAACGGCACGCGCTGCGGGCGGCACCGCCAAGTTCTGTGGTTCGGGCGGCGCCATCATCGGTACTTTTGCCGACGCTCAAGCGCTGCAACGAATCCGCGAACAGCTTAACGCCATTGGCTGCCACGTATTGCAACCGACGATAGGCAGTCCCGGCAATATCTGCGAAAGCTGATATCAACGACCCTGCACGTTGTTCACAATGACCCTTGTGTTTACCTGGCTTTGAAAATCGGAAATTTACAACTCGAACCATCCCGTGTTTCCGATGCGGGCGTAATGGATGTTGCCACAAATCGAACCTTTGTGTGACAATAGTCTCTGCTCACACCCTTGTAATCAGGCAGACTCGATGAATTTTTCCTACCGTCTTCTTCGTCGCCTCAAGAGCTTTGCGCCCCAAAGTGTGCGTGAATGGGTTCATTATTATCGCGAAGGATACGCGCCACTCAGTCAGATACGGGCATTGCCGTCGGTGCGGGATGTGGATCATCTCGAACGGCTTCAGGATCTGTGTCCGAAACGGACTCCGATCAAGTACGATGCCGATTCTGTTCGCCACAGGGCAACAGCTCAGTGGCAATCCATTGAGCAGGCTCTTGGTAAACGGATGTCGACATCAAAACGTGTCGTGGAAGTTGGTTGTGGAGAAGGGGGCCTGGTGCTCGAAGGACTTGACGCAGGCTATGACGTCTATGGAATCGATATCGCGTTCCCACGCTTCGAGCTGCTATGCCAGCAGGATGAACGCCTGAGAGACCGGTTACTCGAGGGCAATGCCTCATCGATTCCGTTTCCGGACGAAAGCGTCAACACAATTATTTCGATTGCCGCTTTCGAGCATTATGCGGATGTCGAGGGATTTCTGGCGGAAGTAGCACGCGTCCTTGCCCCGGGGGGTGCTGCCTATGTTTCTTCAGGCGGTTTGTGGAACAGTCCGTGGGGCGCACACCTGTACAACAAGATCATGGTTCCATGGTGTCATCTGATTTATGACTATGAGGTCATCGAGGCCTGGCACGCTAAACACCGACCGGGCGAACCCGTTAACTCGATTGATGAGATTCCGGCCAATCGACTCGATATTCCGTATGGGGGCATGAACCAGTATTCTCTGGCCCGCTATCAACAAGCTGTTGCTGATACACCATTGGACGTGTACACCGAGCAATGGAACAAGTCTGAATTAGGTCGCTTTCTCAAGGCGTTCCCTGATCTTGTTGAAGAGTACGGCCGTGAAGAACTGCTTACCGCGCATTGTCTCCTGGTATTGACCAAGGATTAGGATGTTTCCGATATGCCGCTCGGAGTGAACGGTTCCCTGGTCACATCAATCCTCCGAAATTCCCCAGGCTCCTCCGCCAGGTGTCAAAAGGACTAGTTCATCACCGGGCGTGACAGCCAGCTGGCATCGACTATCCAATATTTCCGTGTCACCATTGCATCGCCGTAGCAGATTGCGTCCAGATTCGCCAGGTTCGCCACGATGCAGACCCCAGGGCTGTGAGTTTCGGCGACTGGTCAGCAGGGACAGCGTCATCGGTCTACGGAATTCAACGCGACGGACCATGCCGTTGCCTCCACGATGCTTGCCCGCGCCGCCGCTATCGTCCCGAATGCCAAATTCCCGAAGGATAAGTGGATATCGATATTCGAGAACTTCAGGGTCGGTAAGACGGGTATTGGTCATGTGCGAATGAATGGCGTCAACGCCGCCCGACTGGCCAGTGGCACCCGTCCCGCCTCCCACCGTTTCGTAGTACCCAAACGAGTCGTCACCGATCAGCCAATTATTCATCGTTCCCTGACTGGCCGCTGCCAGTTGCAAGGCTCCCAGAATCACGTCAACAACTCTCTGTGAGGTTTCCACATTGCCTCCGACGATGGCTGGACTATTGCGCGGATCAGGTCCTGGTTGTGCATTGAGAAAACAATCCGGGAGAATCAATATGACCGGCTCCATGATTCCCTGATTC
>JBPCVB010000402.1:0-4680 GCA_051010855.1 Pirellulaceae bacterium
AGCCAGGGCTGCTCCAGCCAACGCTAAAGCAAAAGGAAAGCGTCCCGCTGCGACAACACCTGCATCCAAAAAGGCGGCAACGGCGGCCCGCTCCCAAAAACAACGCACTGCTACCAGGCCGGGCGCCACTCCGGCTGCCGGCGACAAGGCTGCTGCGTCAAAACCCCCGTCGAAAAAACCTGTCGGCCCAGGAAAACCTTCCCAACCAAAACCCCCGGCATCGCGGCCGACTGTTCGCAAATCACGTGACGACGCGGCCGGGTCTTCCGCTGTGGGCCGTAAACCGTATGTCGACGCTTCCAATGTTTCCGTAGTAATTGGCGACGCAGAACCGAAATCAGATTCGGCCCCCGCCGCTAACGATGATCAGTTGCAACAATTTGTTTCGAAATCCAGTGCAACTCGAACGACGGCCTCGGCGCGTGTCAAAAAACGACCGGTCAAAAACCAGTTAATCGTGGCGGGCATGGTGATTGGCATGCTGGCGTTACTGGGACTCGCCATGTTGTTGGCCATGCTTTTGACAACCCCCGACGAGGCAGACAAAAAGTCCGAGTCCCGCCAGGGAATGTTCCGTGTAAAACACCCCGCTCTGCTTGCTGAGGTCAGGGAGTCAGGAGATCCGTTGAACGTAGCCCCCGGCGCGCCGGGATCGGACGACCGCAGCCGGAACTCCGAAGTTTCACAACTTCGGCCACAAACAAACTTGAGGAGAAAGACGTGATCGCTCGAATCCTGATGGCAGGAGTTGTTGGACTGACCTGTGGTTTGGAGCTGTCACTGGCGCAGACCCAGCTATCGCAGGAACAGGCGCTGCAATTAATGCAGGCCGAGGTCGGGACCTGGCGGGGCGAAATGCAGGACGAAACTGAGGGTAGCGCCGAGAATCCCGAGGATTTCGAGGTGCGTATTGAAAACGAAATGTTGGGAGAGCTGTGGCTTGCCAGCGACTTTTCCGGCAGTTTTGACGGCCACACCCAAACGGGCAGAGCCATTCTGCGTTTTGATGTGGAGAAACAGCAGTTCATTCGGCGCTGGTTCGATAGCGACTCCGAACACATGACCAAAAACATTGGCACCTGGGACGCCGAAACCAAAACGTTTACCTATCTGGCACACTTTCCGTATCAGGAAACAGACATGCAAATCAAGACGGTGGTCCAGTGGCCAGATAATGACACGCGAGTTCTCACCAGTTATCTGCGAAACTCGGATGACGAGGAATTTGTCAAATCGTTTCACATCGTCTATCGTCGGGAATTGGAGTAACTAGTCGGCGGAGACAGGCAACCAAAAAAAAAGAACCAACGAAACAGAGCCCTATGAAATCCCCCGGTTTTTCAGTCAGTTCGCCGTGGGCGTTCCGCCTGTGCTTCGCCCTGTTGATGGGAAGCCTGCTGATCTCCGACGGTTTCGCCCAACAACAACTGACCCGCCAGCAAACTCGCAAGGTCAGGCAAATCGAAGCCGGGATTGAAAGAGCCGCGCGCCTGTATCAAAACCAGAATTACGAAGCATCCGCCAAATTGATTCAGCAGTTCAATGATGAGTTACAGGAACTGACGAAGGACGCCCCGACACGTGAGTTGATCGCGGCTGTCCAGCCGTTGCATCAAAAACTGCGCGAAGCACGCGAGGCACTGGTCGGTTCCGGTGCATCCCTGAGCGTCATTCCCGATTTGCCCGACGCAGTCATGCAGGATGGCTCGGTTGCGATCAGCTTCTCGCAGGACATTGCACCTTTGTTGGCGACGAATTGCGGCCGTTGTCACATTGGACGCAACCGTGGGGAGTTCAGCATGGCAACCTTTCAGGCGCTGGCCGACGGACTCGGCGGATCGCCGGTGATCGTGCCAGGCAAACCGGACGAAAGTTATCTGGTGGAACTGATCGAACAAGGTGACATGCCACCACAGGGACAAGTCCCGGAAGCCGATGTGGAAAAGATCAAGAAGTGGATTGCCGACGGCGCTGCTTTTGATGGCCAGTCGCTGGACCAGAATATTGGCGAAATCGCCCGGGCTGCCGCGCAGGCACAAAACCCTAACGCCGCGGTCATGCGGCCGGCAGGAAACGAAACGATCAGCTTCGCCATCGATGTCGCACCCGTAATCGTTGACAACTGTATGGGTTGCCATTATCAGCCGCAGAATGTTCGCGGTGGTCTCCGCATGACCAATTTCAACCAGCTGCTGCGTGGTGGCGACAGTGGCTCGATGATCAATACGGGCAAGGCAGACGAAAGTCTGCTGATCCAGCGATTGACCGCCACCGACAACACGCGAATGCCCCGCGGTCGCAGGCCGCTGCCACCCGAAGTCATTGAGAAAATCAAAACGTGGATCAATGAGGGCGCCCGTTTTGACGGCCAGGCCGCAGGACTAAATTTGCGTGACGTCAACGGGATTGCGGTTGCCCAACGCGCCACGCATGACGAACTAATGGCTGACCGACAAACACGCGTGTTACGCAACTGGAACACCGTGATGTCGGGGGCTGAGTCGGGTCAGGTAACGGCCGGCGAAGTGTTTGTGATTGGAACGGAAAACAATCGCTGGTTAAATGAGCTCGGTGATTTTTCCGATCAGGCGGCAGGCCAGCTTAAAAGAGCACTCGAGATCGACCGCAATGAGCCGCTGGTCAAGGGACAGATTGCCCTGTTTGCCTTTGATCGCCGCTATGACTACTCCGAATTCGGCAAGATGGTCGAGCAGCGTGACTTGCCCCGTGAATGGCGATCACACTGGGGCTACGACACGGTTGACGCCTACATTGCCGCGCTGGTTGACTCCGACGGTTTCGATGACCGGAAACCGGAATTGATGCAGCGAATCGCTGCATTGGCGGTTGCCTCAATGGCTTCCGACGTTCCGCACTGGTTTGCCGACGGCATGGGTTACGCTCTGACCAACGGCATTCTCAAGGACAAGGAACTTGAGGATCGATGGGTTCAGCAATCGATCGACGCGTTCCGCAATTCCGAAAACGGAGATGACTTCATGAACGGCCGCTTGCCCGAAGACCAGGCCGGTCTTGTCGCATTCAACTTTGCGCGTGGTCTGTTGGGTAGCCGCAACAACGACCTCATGAAGGTATTTACGGGCATGCGTAACGGAAAGTCATTTGCTGCCGCCTTCCGGGACGAGTACGAATTGAGCCCTCAGGAGCTGTGGCAAAACAACACTGGCGGTTTGCGACGCGGTGGTAACCGGAATCGTCGCGGCAATCGCTAAAGCCCGCGTTTTCAGCTCCCTCTTTGCTTGCTATCAGCCGCCAGGCGGCCGGAATCCCTCCAAGAATCCTTTCCGCTAAACGAATAGCTTTACGGAAAGGAGAATTAGAGGACATGGTTACAGACAAGTGGCTGACAGCAATCGGCTCGGCAACCCAGACACTATTCTGGGCGATCGGGTATTTCTTCGGCTTCACGCTGGTCACGATCTTCTCGTTTGGTCTGCTGGTCCCCGGTGCGTTTGACGAAATCGGACAGTACGGCCAGAAATCGTGGCACCTGCTTTATCGCCGCCACGGCAAATTCCATTTGGTCGCCGAAGTGGTCGGCGTCGTCGGCTGGACGTTTCTGACCCTGCTTAACTGGTGGTGGTACCTGTCCAGCCTGGGTTAACCTCCAGCACTCATTAAAACATTGGGCTCTGACAAAGGCCCCCACCGCGTATCTGTCAGTCGGATTTAGCGCTGTTGAATTGTGAATATGAACGGTGCCTTCGCAACAACAGCCCGACGCGCTAGCGAGGGTTGGAGGGGCGTGATCCCTCGCTGGCGCGTCGGGCTATTCTGGCGTTTGCGATTTGAAAATATAAAACAGCCACACCAGAGGCGGTATGACAATTATCAGCCCGATGACAATCACGCCGATCATCATCCACATGACGTTGGGTGGTGTCTGACTTTCGTGGATCGAGATCGAGTCGATCACGAGATACGGGTACTGGGCCCAGGCCCAGCCGGCCAGCACGAGGGTGATCGTCAGCGCGGCGGTGATCGAGGCCTGCCAGTATTTGCGTTTGTGTATCGCGACAATCGTCGTGATTCCGCACAGCATCGCCAGGGCAACGGCCGGCCACGCCCGATTCACGACTCCGTTCCAGACAAAATCAAGTCGCCACGCCGCCACGCCCAGTCCGGCCACGGAGAAAGCGCCGACCAGCCAGCCCATCGCCAGCGCGCGTCGTCGCCAGCGCTGCTCCAGGTCGTGGTTGTCACCCGCGGCCGCTTCGCGAACCAGAAACACCGAAGCAATGAACGAACAGATTCCCACGGCAAAGAATCCAAAGAACAGCGACTCGACGCTGATCCAGCCGGTCAACCAATTGCCTTGAAACTGACCCGACGCATCCAGCGATGTTTGGCGCCCGGCCAGCACTCCGATCGTGCAGCCGAAAAAGAATGGAGCGGCCGTCGAAGCCAGGGCGAAGACGCCTTCCCAGCGTCGTTTTTGTTCGGGTATCGCAGACAGACTGCTGCGAAACGCATATGCTGCCCCCCGAAACACGATGCCCGTTAACGCCAATGCCAATGGTACTGTGGCCAGGCGGCAGATCGCGGCGAATCCTTGCGGGAAACCATTCCACAAGACCATCAGCACAAAGATCAGCCACACATGGTTGGCTTCCCATACCGGACCGATGGCGTGATACAACAGCCGCTTGTCATCGTCGG
>JBPCVB010000403.1:0-11851 GCA_051010855.1 Pirellulaceae bacterium
GAAGCACCCAGCTTCCGACACTTCGGCCGACTCGACCTGACCTTGCGCACCAACTACGAAATGCTGCGTACCGGTCATATGCCTGAGTCCAAAACGTTGTTGGCCCAAATCCTGAATCGCGCCTACACTCCCGAAGACGCTGAAAAGGACTTTGTGCGTGAACAGCATGTAGATGGATCCAGAATGCCGGCAGACTACGAAGAGCATATTGCCAAATATCTCGGACCAACCGGAATGGTGGTGCATACGCTGGAAAACGGCTGGTTGATTACCGGCTGTGTGCTCAAGAAGCCCGGATCGGTCAGCGAATTGAGTACCGGAACCGAGGCTGAAGAAGTCGAGCAGCCTGAAACCGACAAGCCGGAAGAGGAAGTCGCTTCGGACAACAAGGAAACGACCAACCGCCGTTAATGGTCAGGTCGGACGTTATGGAAAACACGTCAGCGAGCAGCGGTGCGAGACCGTGGCTCGCTGTCTTTTTGCGCGGCCTGATTTGCGCGGCTTATTCTTCCACGCTCCAGCGTTTGTTGCGCCGGACGATCCTGGCCCAATAGGGATGTTGGCGATCGCCGCGTGTGCGTACGTCTTCCAGCAGTGTGGTGCGGCTGGGTCGGACCTCGTCGGAAAACTTCCCCGACTGGCCTTCGATCTCCACATCGAGTGAGAAGTCGACCAGTTCCGGCAGCAACCACAATGTGGCGTCGTCGGGGGCTCCCCGCAAATAGAACAGGTTGGGGCGGCTGGTTTTGACCTCTCCGGTAATCTCGCGATCCCGGCGGTTTGCCGAATTCCAGTCTTCCTCGGGCAACAGCATCTGGGGCGTTCCTGCCAGATCCATTTCAAACCACCAGAAATAGTTGTCCCACGGCCGCATGGTTGAGCACTGAAATTCACGCACGTCAAATTGGCGTCGCTGCGGTTCCATCCACTCAAACAGATACGGCAGCTCGTCAGAAAACAACTCCTCGCCTCGTCCGCGATAATGCACGATGACGGACTCGAAATCAGCCGATAACATACGTGCGTTCCAAACCGTGGCGTTGGCGCGTTTGGAATCAAAATCCCGGGCTCCATTCACAAAATACCACGACGTATGATGACGGCCATTGTCGCGGTAGTGATTGATGTATTTGCTGGCTCGTGCCGAAATGGGAATGATGCCTGTCCAGTGTTCAGGGTGAGCCTGGCCGATGTCCCAGGCTGCATTTGCGCCGGCGTAATGACCCGACAGAAACACACGATCGGTGTCGATGGAAAATCGACGCTGGGCGCTTCGCAAACTGGCCAGAACCGCTGCATGCTCGCGAGCCGAAAATTCGTAGGCTGGCTGCCCTGGCTTCATCCAGTCCGGAGCGATCACGATGAATCCGTGTCGGGCCGCATGTCCGGTTCTCATCTTCAGACCCTGGTGAAACGCTCCGCACCACCAGTCGATCTGGGCATCGGGTGCTGTGTTTCGCGTTCCGCCTCCCAGACTCATGATGCAGGGATAGCGTCTCCACGGGTCGTATTCCGGCGGCAACTGGACCAGACATCGAATCACTTCCGGTGGCTTGCCAGGGCCTGCCGGAATCTCGACAGACAATTCGATGGGCCTGTCGGCAGCAATCTCGGCGGGGCTGGGAGCCAGTGGCGGTTTGATGTGTTTAACGATCTTGTCGAGGTATTCCGGCGCGCCCGCCTCCAGCTGTTCCAGTTCCTTGAGGATTTCCAGACGTCGCTCAGCGCGGGGGGTTTGCAAATACTCGATTACGAGCGCGCGGGCCTGCACCATCGATTGGGCTTCACCGAGGTTGTTTTTCGCCGAACCGGCTCCCACGATCCAGCCGCTGAGGGCCAGGGCCAGTTTTTGTTCGTCCGTCTCGTCCGCATCGTCGGCCAGGCGGGTAAACGTCGACAGACGATCGACGTTACTCAGTGAAAGTTCGTTTTTTAGTTCCTGGGCAAACAACTCAACAATCGCCTTCAGCTCTCCCTCGATATCAGGTTGAGCCAACACCCGTTCGGCAAGTTCCACTGCCATCGTGCCTGCCGACTCCACTCTTTTCTGGTCGTCGGCAAGCTGCTTTTGCAGATCGTTGACCTCGACCAGGATAGCCGTGGCGATGCCCAGTCGGTTTTCCAGTTTTTGGGCCATGGCCAGTGCAATCCGCGGTTGCCCGCTGCGTCGCCGCAAGTTCGCTTCGTCCAGAATCTGTCGGGCAATTTGTCCTGCCAGCAAGTCGCCACGCTTTTTTAGTTCCTCACGCAATCCGGGAAAATCGCGTCGAATGTCCTGCAACGCTTCTTCCGCCTGTTTATATTTGCGTGCCTGCGCATAGAAGTCGACCAGACGAATGCGTTCGTTGGCATCATCAACGTCCTTGATTTGGCGTTCGAGCAAACGAGTAAGCACGGTTGTCGGAATCGAGCTCAATGACTGGTACACGTTCCAGTGCCGTTCCGGACCCACCGTGTTAACGACGCCCTGAAATTCCACAAAACGAGGATTGATGCGAGTAATCCCCTGGATTACGGTTTCGCGACCGCGAGCGGTCAGTGTCGTAACCAGCCGCCGGCCGTAATCATCGATGGGCCCGATGTACAGGATGGGTCCGATTTCGGAGGATTCACCGTCGCCATCGTGGACCTTTTGCCAAATTTCAAACTCTTCTTCAAACCGTTCCAGCGGCACGATATCGGCCACGTTGAATCGTGATACGAAAACCTGACGCACGTCGTCGTCGATGAGAACGATGCCGTAGTTGGAGGAATCTGAACTGACTCCCTGTGTCGTGACCCCCATCGAATCGAGACTGCCCACGCGACCAGGAACGCGGTGACCCGTGGTCAAAATGACAGTTTCGGGCTCATTTAGTCCCAGTTGCGCGACGACAGGGTCGTAACTCGACAACGTCATAGCAATGGCCGCGACCATCCAGATGACGGCACGTATACTGTTGCGCCGGTCACAAGCCGGACCAGAAATTCGGGAGGCGCAATTCCCGCATGTATGGTGATTAGCCATTGCCGTGTTGCCTCATTTTGTTCCTCTGCCCTGCCCCTATTGTACGATCGCCTGCTGTTGGCTGCCGATTGTTCCGGACTTCTTTGACAGAAATCCGGTCTCAGCAAACAATCAGAGAGCGTTTTCCTGACCAGTCGTCCTCAAATTAGCTCAAACCTGATTTTATGCCTGTCCGGTTTTCCTGCCCACAGTGTTCCACGAAATTGACCGTTGGGCGGCAATTCGCCGGGCAACGCGGCAGGTGTCCGCACTGCAAGGCAAAAGTGACGGTTCCGGAAATCGAAATTGGCGATCCAGCGGCCAGCGGAGAAGATCGCGTCCAGGCTCCCGGAGCGGACACTTTTGAGGAGACGGCCAACAGTCGCAGCGACAGCGATACGGCCACGGCCCGATCGGTGCCCCGTTCCCCCTACCGCAAACGCAACGATGCCGGCGCGTGGCTGGAGCGAATCCAGATACCGCGCTGGGTGATATATGTTCAAGGCGCTTTGCTGGGAATCGTAGCCACCACCTTTTTCATTTTTGGCCTGGCTGTCGGCAACAACACCAGCGGGGTCGGTCGGCCGGGAATACCAGCCACTACAGATTGCGTCGTGTCCGGGCGAGTCTACTACGATCAGGGGCCCGAGCGTCGCGCCGATTTCGGAGCGGTCATCATCCTGTTGCCTGCTGACAAAGTGCCGCGGGAACGCCCCGACGCCAGTGGATTGCGACCAGTAACTTTCGAGCCCATTAACAATCCAGCGATAGAGACGATTCGCGGGCTCGGAGGCAGCGTTGTGCGCACGGACCAGGATGGAAAGTTTGAAACGGATGTTTCCAGTGGCAAAAGCTACTGGCTGCTGGTGATTTCCCGCAACCAGACCGCGTCCAATGCCAGCATCGGCAAACAAACCCGATCAGAACTTGGAGCGTATTTTTTCCCAATCGAGGACGTGCTGGACGATCGCGCATTTCAATGGAGCAAGGTGCGCATTTCGGGAGCAGAACAGGAACTGCGAACGGTTACCTTCTAGGGATTTCCAGTTCCAGTATTTCGTCAGGTTCGGGCATCGTTGGAAACTGAACTGCCTGCATCGTCTCGTGGCCTTCGAGGATCGCCCTGCACAGCCGGTGGCCTCCATCCATCAATGAACCATCATCGTTGAGGATGATGGGGTGGGTCAGGTCGGCGGCCTGGATGCGGGCGAAGTGGCCAATCATCTCGCGCAACGTTGCTGGTTCTTCGCCAAACCAGCAGTTTTGATCGAGTTCGCTGATTTGCTGCACCTGAATTACAAATGGCTGCAAGTCAGCCGCCAGTCGATGGAGTCGGTCTGTGTACCAGACGAGCCGATTACCGTCCCGAATCGTGGAATGTCGATGTGGCATATTGAAAGAACGGGCGTTACCCAAGAATCTCGCGTTTGCGTTCCATGTAGTCCCAGACGACGTAGCGGTCGAGATTGCCGCCAGAAGTGAAGATCACGCGACCTTTGGTCGATTCGGCAATGGTGTAAGCGAATCGAATGTCTTCTTCCGATTGTGACCAACTGGGCACAAGGAACATGTTGATCGCGATGCCTTCCTGTTGGCATAGTTTGGCTTCACGCAACGTGGCTGCTTCTGTTGAGGAATGCGGCGGATACAGCATGTACAGCGTCGAGTCCTCGTAATGCGCCGTTGGCAAACCGTCCGTGATGACAAAGATCTGCTTGTTGCGAGTCGGTTTGCCGGCCAGCGATTGTCGGGCCAACCGCAAGGAGTGCTGCATATTGGTGAAGTGCTGATGCACCATGTGTTCGCTGACGTCATCGCGGGACATGTCGACACCGAGCCGCACGACAGGGTCGTACAGCGTCACGGGTTTGGGCATCAGCGTGGCAATTTCGTTGCTGCGACGCAGTTTGCCAAAGGTATACATCTCGATGAAGTTAAGAAAATCGCCCGGGTACTCCGAGCGGATCAGGCCGTCCAGGGCCAGGGCCATGCGTTTGACATTGATGTACTGGCCGTCATACCGCATCGACCCGCTCATATCCATGATCACAGAAGTGGCACAACGCGGCGTATTTCTGGTGCGATGCACTTCAATGTCTTCAGCTTTGAGACGCAGGGGCAATTCGCTGCCCTGCCGCACCATGGCGTTGATCATGGTCTGCGGGATGTCCATCTGGGTAACGGAATCGCCAAATTCGTACGGCTTGGTCTGTTGCAGTTCGATGGCACCGTCACCCATGATATTTGCCTGGTGACGACCAGATCGTGAAGCCTCCAATTGACCAAACAGCCGGGCCAACAACTTGTTCTGAAACACGCGGTAAGCCTGGGGCGTCAGCTGAAACTGCTTGCCATCAAATTCGATTCCCTGTTGCTCCGCCATTTCGCGTACATAGTTTTCCACCATGCGCTTCATTTCTTCCAACGAGTGCGTGTCGTTTTCAGGGATGAAGTCCGACAGTTCATCGAGGTCGAGGACAGCGATTTGCGAGGTCTCGCGGGCCTCCTCTATTTGCTCAAGCAACTCGTCGATCTTTTCCAGTTCTTCCTTGATCCGCAACGCTTCTTCAATCGTCAGTGGTTCGTTGCCCGTGAAGTAGTATTTGGCAGCGAGCTCATCGATTTCGTACTTGTTGCCCAAATGCCGCATCACCCCCAGCAGCTGGCGGGCAAACGGACTGTTGTCGTCGCCAGCCGCGTACCACAAGCGTTCCATGTCCCATAACTGCTCGTGACGTACGGCATCGCGATAACGCTCGGCCAGTCGTTTGGGCGGCTTCACGTCGTCGGCATTCTCGTGAAACGCATCCCGGGCCAGCAGCTGGACCGTGTCTGTTTCATATTTTTCCAGGATCCGTCGTTTGCGGTCCTCCAGCATCATCTGGATCTTGTCCAGGCTGGGGCCAAGTTTTGCAAACTGTTCGGGATCCAGTTTTACTGCCCGCGCCATTTCCTCCTCGGTCAACTGACGCACCGTACCGTGAGCCAGCAGATGTTCCATTAGCGGAGACACCAGGTCCGGAGGAGCCTGCGTGGGGCCGGGAAACTTTTTGGGATCGTATTTCTGGTAGGTATGAACGATCCCGCCCAGACCGGAGCGGTTGGTTTTTTTACGGCGTTTGGATTTTCCAGGCACGAAATCAGTCCTGAATTTCGTAGGTAGTGACGCCGTGCTGCTGTGATCGAGAAATGCGATCCCGGGCATACAGACCGGCAAGTACAAATTCAACGCACGAGGCCCGGACCGCTTCGTTTTCTGATGCGTTGACCTCAAAGGCCTTTTCCCAAACCTGCGGAACCCGTTTTAGAATCCGTGCGTAGTGAGACGAGGGGACGGTATCGCCGACTTCAATCTTGATGCCTCTGGAAAAGATCTCCGCGATTTCATCGAGCCCGTGCTGGGTGACGTACTCGTCAAACACAACCGAGATTGCTTCGGCGATGATCCCGTCCAGCACCTGTCGCTCGGTCATCTGATGGCTGCCCATCAAATCGAGTTCGAGCTTGCCCAGAGATGACGTGTACAGATGCGCGAGGTCGCTAATCCGCGGCACCGCGGGAATTTCATTCAGCATGATGCCCCGTTGGCGGGCACTCGATACCATCGTGCGGAAATTGGCGATGCTTAACCGTGCGCTGACGCCCGATTGCTGGTCAACGTATTTGCTCTTGCGGGCCTGCACTGTGATCTGCTGGCAGATTTCCTTCATGAAGTACGGAACGACCACTGCATAGTCACCGCCGAGTTCAATGTCCGCTTCCTGATCAACAATCTGAATTCCGACATCGCGGTCACGCGGATAGTGAGTTTGAATTAACGATCCGATCCGGTCCTTGAGTTGCGGAATCACCTTGCCGCTGCGGTTGTAGGTGGATGGGTTTGCCGAGAAAAGCACCATCACGTCAATATCGAAGCGAACCGGGAAACCACGAATTTGGACGTCGCGTTCTTCCAGGATGTTGAACAGACCGACCTGCACCATTTCGTCCAGTTCAGGCAGTTCATTGATGGCGAAGATTCCGCGATGCATGCGCGGGATTAATCCGAAATGCAACGCCTCTTCCGTCGCCATGCTCGCACCACCAGCCAATTTGGCCGGATCGATCTCGCCGATGATGTCGGCGAATTTGGTTCCAGGTGCCAGACGTTCTGCGTAGCGATCTTCGCGAGCCCACCAGCGAATGGGAATGTTGGCAGGCGAGTTTTCCGCGACCAGGTCGATCGCCCGACGCGACAGTGGTTTCAACGGGTCTTCATGGAACGGCGACCCGGAAACATCCAGAAAGGGTGTCAACGGATCGAGAAATCGGACCAATGAGCGCATCAATCGACTCTTGGCCTGGCCCTTCTCGCCCAGAAACAGCAAATCGTGCCCTGACAACAACGCGATGTTCAGTTCGGGAATGACCGTATCGTTGTAACCGACGATCCCCGGATAAAGTTCTTCGTTAGACGACAACGCGACCAGAAAGTTGTCGCGGATTTCCTGTTTGACGTTTTTGGATTGCCACCCTTCGTTCAGCAAATCCTGCAAGGTTTGCGGGCGGGTTATTGTTGATGTAGCGGTGTTCACAGGCACAAATTCCTTTCTCAATCGGATCGGCCAATACCGGAGGATTGCGGCGGCCGGGTGTCTTCCGTTAGAACGACACCTTCCAGAAATGGCTGGCGAAACCAGCAACGAAGTCACCGGTTCAGGTGCCTGCATTATACGCCGTGCCGCGACCGGGCAAACTGAGCGGTGATGAGAGGCAAAAAACCGTTATTTTGGGCCCTTGGACAACTGAATTCACCCGCGACGACCAACTTGAACGAATTCATAAGCGGACGCACAACGCCAGGGTGGCTTTCATGACAAAGACGCCACGTTTTCTGTACTTTGACCTGGGCAATGTGCTGGTTAATTTCGACCACCAAATCGCTATCGACCAGCTCGCGTCGTTGACTCGCGCTACACCCGATGCGATTCGGCAATTGGTGTTCGATTCGCCAATGCAAATCCAGTATGAACAAGGCGAAATGGTGACGGCCGAATTTTGTCAGCAGATCCGTCAGCACACGGGATCCACCGCCACGGACGACGAAATGTGTCATGCGGCCAGCAACATTTTTTGGGTCAATCACCCAATCCTGCCGCTGGTGGGGGCGCTGCAAATGGCTGGTTTTCGTATGGGCATCCTGTCAAATACCTGCGAAGCACACTGGGACTACATTGAATCACGCAACTACGGCATCTTGAAAGCGTTCCATCACGCGGTCCTTAGCTTTCGGGAAAAAGCCTGCAAGCCGTCAGCGACCATTTACGAACGGGCTGCAGCGCAAGCTAACTGTGAGGCGGCTGAGTTGTTCTTTGTCGATGACCGGCCGGACAATGTGCAGGGCGCTCGCGAATCTGGTATCGACGCCGTGTTGTTTGAGTCAACGGCCCAGCTAGCGGCGGAGTTGAGCGGGCGAGGGCTTCGATTCAATCTTTAGCCCGGAGATTCGTTGCTAGCTGTCGGGGCAATAACTCGTAAGTGCCGATGTCGGTTGACACTAGCGCGTGCCTTCCCTAATCTCCGCCGAGTTTTGACGGCCCATTTTCCCGGAATTCACCTCCCTGGTAGCGCCAAATTTGATGAAGCGCCCGCTGACCGTTATCGTCCCTTGCAAGAACGAGCGATTGAATATCGTGGCGTGCATTGAAAGCTTTTGGGATATGGCAACCGAGATTCTCGTTGCCGATTCGGGCTCGATCGACGAAACCATGGACCTGGCCTCCTGTTATGACAAAGTCCGGATCATTGAGCGGGAATATATTACGTCCGGAGATTTCAAGAACTGGGCGATCCCCCAGGCGACCCATGAATGGGTGCTGCTGGTCGATGCTGACGAGCGGGTGACGCCGCAGCTGGCCGAAGAGATCCAGATGATTCTGTCACGGGGTCCGGAATTCGACGGCTACTGGATCAACCGCAATAACTTTTTCATGGGTCATCAATTGCATTGGGGTGACGCGCGGACCGATCGCGTGCTGCGTCTGTTCCGTCGCGACATGGCCCATTACTCCGGACCCAGCGACCACGGCGAAGTTGAAATTTCGTCGGGCCAGGTAGGCACCTTGCGCGAATCGATGACGCACTATTCGGTGTGGTCTTACGATCAACTGAACGCCAAGCTGGATCGTTATACGTCCCTGCAAGCCCAACAGTGGCACGAACTGGGCAAGGATACGACTTATTTCAAGTTGTTATTTCGTCCGTTTCTCAGGTTCTTGCGGGAATACATCCTGCAACTGGGAATTCTGGACGGCAAAGTCGGGCTGCAGCAGGCGTGGATCGCCGCTTTCTATTCGTGGCACAAGCAGGCCCGATTGTGGGAACTCAATCACGCCATGGAACAGCCGGGATCGCGCGAAGAAGATTGGCAGAAGTTACTGCCGTCCGAAGACAAACGCGCCGCGTAACAGGCTGCCGATCCAAACAGATAACGCCGAGGATAACCGAGCCGAACGATTAGATTCACCATTCAGTTGCCGCGCTGTCGGCGACTTCGGTTCATCCGTTTGTTATCCATCATTGTGAATTCAAATCTGAAGCGCAACGAAATCGATTCAATCGGTGATTCGCCGGACTTCAGCGGGTGTTCTAAAGTTCAATCGTTTGCGAGGTCTATTGTTTAACATTTGCTGTGCGCGGGCAACTGCCTGATGCGTAACAGTCGTCAAGGGCTGGCGTTTGTCAAAAAACTGGCGAATCAGTCCATTGGTGTTTTCATTGGTGCCCCGCTGCCAGCTGCAATACGGCTGGGCGAAGTAAATCTTCAGCCCGGTACGATGTTCGATCGTCTTGAAACGGTAGAACTCCGTGCCGTTGTCAAAGGTCATCGTTTTCAGGTACCGCTGCGGAATCCGGTTCAACGAATCGATCGAGGCCCGGTTCACCTGGGCCGAGTTGCAATCGGACAGTTTGCGGATCACCACGTAGCCGCTCTTGCGTTCCACCTGGGTCAGCAGGAATCCACGACGATCGTTGCCTTGCATCGTATCGCCTTCCCAGTCGCCGTAGCGACTGCGCTGTTCCACGGCCTGCGGCCGATACCGGATCGAAACACGGTCGCGAATCTTTAGCTTGTGCAGCTGGCTGCCGTACTTTTTGCGTCGCTTTTTACGGGACCAGCGGAGGTGTTTGTAAAATGAACCGCCGGCAGCCTTGTCCTGCCAGATCCACGCATAGATTGACTGATGCGAGATCCGCATCCGGTGGTCCCGTCGAAAGTCGATGCGTAGTCGTCCGGCGATCTGCTCGGGTGACCACTTCTTCCGCAGTTTCTCCTTCACGTAACTCAGCAACCGATGGCGTGTTCGCAGCTGGCGAGGCAACTGTCGGCGACTCTCCTGACGACGCACCCGACTCTTGCGATGTGCCCAGAAGGCGTTGTATCTGACCGGAGCATGATCGTCATATTGCTCGCCGTTACGGTTCAGTTCCCGACTGACTGTTCCACGATGACGGCCCAGTTGACGACCGATCGCTGCCGCAGAATAGCCGGCAAAGTGCATTTGAGAGATGACTTCCCGCTCGTCAGCGGTAAGATGTCGATAAGGCATCGGTTGGTTCCTTGTTCAATCAGTTTTTGAGTTCTTCGCAAAACAAAAAAACTATCGGACAATCCCGCCGATGCCTACTCTTTAATCATCTCCTCAAAAATACTCGTTGCGCTTCGGCTTTAAATTCACCCATATCTGGGTCTAGAACGGTTCCAAATCATCGGACAAATATTGGATAAGGCGATTATGTTCCGGTAAATCTCGCCAATCCAGTCCACCGCAGCGGTTAATTGCAAATCGTATATGTTCAACGAACCGGGCATCGTCGCAACCGTCGTCAGCGAAATTCAGATCGTCCATATGATGAGCATCCAATTCAAAATGCGCCGTATCACAGTTCGAAAGTGTAGGACCCACCAACAATATGTTCTGTTGGACGGTTTTCCCCAATCGACGCCGTTCATTCCATGTTTTAATTCCGTGCTGAATCGATCGGACCGTCATAGCTGGCTCCAGCCCCAATCCGTGAAGCTCGTTTGGTCCTGACACCCCTTCATATTGATCAGTTGATTGTTCGAAATCTACGCATTGAAAAGTCTGGTACCACACACTTGCGCTAATCGCCAACCTTCCATACGCGTTTTCAAAGGCAGTCAATTTATCTACCGCGTTCCGATTTGCGAGGGCGACCGGCTCAGGGTGCATGAACTCATATCCGATCCCTTCTAATCGAGACTGCAACCGTTCCAGATTCTTTCGAACACGTTCCATCGTTGCTAAGGCTACATCGCGTGCATCGTTGAAAAGAGGTTTGTTCCAGACTGCCACACCGGCATCAACGAGCTCATTCCAGACAGGTTGAAACTCGCCGCGCTGATAACGGTTAAAATAGGACATGTAAAACGATGGATAACTAGTATTTAACGAAGGTTCGCCTTACCAAGCCGTCGATGCTGGCATTATCGGCGAACACCGCATGTTGTCAATTTTTGAGCATTGCGCTCCGCGCTTTCCCCAATAGACGAACCGTCGCCTATCCTGATAAGTGTACGTTCGTATAGTCTAAAGGTCATGGAGAGCGGGCACTGCCCGCGCCGTCAAACAATCGAATGACTGGCACTGCTTGACCAGCCAGCAGTGGCAACGAGTACCCAGCGAGCATCGGCGAATGAGCGGATCTCACGCGGGCCAGGAATTGTCATCAATCGACGTAGGTCAATTGGTTTGCAACACTGGATCAATCGGTTTTGTAACACTAGCCCGACGCGCCAGCGAGGGTATTCATGCGCTGTCCCTCGCTTGCGCTTCGGGCTATTGTATCGCGAGTAACCATACT
>JBPCVB010000404.1:0-3349 GCA_051010855.1 Pirellulaceae bacterium
CACTTAGCGTTGTTGAAGGATTCGCTACCAACTATACCGGCCACGAATTGCCGCTTCGGGATTTTGTTGACCTGGAGAATCTTCGCTGATCGCAGGTTCAAGTCGACGCGTACGATAGTTACGCGGAGCTCAGGACCTTTTTGCGCCCGTAGCGACTGATCACGACGGTGCCGACCACTCCAGCCAGCACGATCAGGCCGATTAACCAGTTAGCGATCTGGCCAGAGGAAAATAACAAGGCACAGCTGGTGATAATGCTGACCCACATAATGCCGATCGCGGTCAGACGCGCTTTCATCGGCATCTCGACATTGCCATCCAGGTACTGGTGGAATGCAGCAAAATAGCGACTGCGTACCAGCTTCTGCTCCAGCCACGGACAACTCTTGGTCAGGCAAATCGATGCCAGAATCAATGGTCCAGCAGTGGGGATGCCGGGCAAGATAACACCCACGGCTCCAAACGCCACAAAAAACAGGCCCGTTACCATCAGGAAATAGCGTTTGAGCCAACCGGGTTGATCAACCGGAGTGGTAATCGCTGCAGCGGGGCCCACCCCGAATTCAGGCTCGGGAGACTTGCCCCGAATCGTGCTCATCACGGGACAGCGTTCGATCGCTTTTTCTGTTGTTGATTCCATCATTCAACTCGTCAGCATGGTTTGCGTGCAGGGATTTGGGAATAGTCCACCGCGAATCGGGGCCGCCTCCGTTTATCCAACTGCAGCCCATCCATGGATTCCACAACATTTCCGGGAATTCCAGGCCCTGGGCGGCCAGTCATGATTATCGACTCAGAAAAGTCGCATTACTACCGCAATTGCTGCGGATCTCTTCTCTCCGACCCCGTGAGTACCGCACAAACCAGTTTTGCCGCTTACCAACTCAGCTGAAAACGTCCGCCAGGTGTACTGGGTGATTATTGTTGTCATTGGATGGCAGCGATGGTTGAATTATCCCCTTTTCTGTATAGCTGTCTAATATAAAATGCCTATCCGTTCGATAGACGTAGCCTATGGATCAAATCGGTGGAACTCCAGCAACTTCGCTATTTTGTCGCCGTCGCTGAAACCGGCAGCTTCAGTCGCGCTGCAGAAAGGTGCTGTGTCGCACAGCCGTCGTTGAGCCAGCAAGTGAAAAAGCTGGAAACTGAACTCGGCTGCAAACTATTTGATCGCCTGCCACGCCAGGTCGTGATGACCGAGTCCGGCACCGCGTTGTTGCCTCGAGCCGTCCGCATCCTGGACGATGTCGAGTCAGCGGTTTCCGATCTTGCCACGGAAGTAGCCACCGGTCGCGGTCCGCTCGTCGTTGGAGTCATTCCCACGATGGCTCCTTATTTGATGCCGCAGCTGCTAAAGAAATTTGTCAAGGACTTTCCAGAGTGTCAGTTAACGATCCGGGAGGACTTCACGGAACACTTGCTGCCCGCCCTGGTCCATCACGAGCTTGACCTGGCCATCCTCAGCACACCAATCAACGACCCGCATCTGGAAGTGGAAGTCATTGGCCAGGAGGAACTGTTGCTGGTGGTCCGCAAGGATTATCCGCTGCATTCCCGGTCCAAACGACAACTTGCTGTTTCGGACCTGCGCGAGCAACCGGCCATCGTGCTACACGAAATGCACTGCCTTGGTCAGCAAATCGACTCGTTCTGTACCACCAATCAGGTTTCCCGTCGTATCGTCTGCCAGTCGACGCAGCTCAACACGGTGTTGCGACTGGTCGACATCGGACTGGGTGTATCTCTGGTTCCGGAAATGTGCGCCCGCTTTGATCAATCCCGGGCACGCCGTTACGAAAGATTCCGCAAGCCACCGCCGACTCGCGAGATTGCCGTTGCATGGCGACGGGATCGAACCTTGTCCCATTTGAGCGAGCAGTTCGTTGCACAACTTCGCCACGAATGGGATGCCGGCGAATATCGCTACGAGAAATAGCTGTGCGTTTGCTGGTATACCGGCTTGGTCTGCGTCATTTTCAATCAAAGGTATGGCCACTTCTCAATGCAACGCTAGCAGGACCAACTGACCTAGGCCCCGTCGGTGTCGATCGACTACCGTTTTGCGACCATGTCAGCAACACGAATCCACTCCGACCGGCCTACGGGCATCATCGTGCACGGTTTGCACAAAACCGGCACAATGTTCCTTTACCAGTTGTTCCGTCGTTTGTCCCGCGCACGCAGGATCGCCTGTTATTCAGGCAATCATGAACGACCCAATGATCACCTGGTCACGCCGGACATCGACCACGATTTTTGCCTGTGTCCTATTCGGACTTTTTGTGACGCCCCCTTTCCATTCACGGGCAACCAGCAAATCAAACGCATTTTTCATGTGCGAGACCCGCGCGACATCCTGGTGTCACAGTATTTTTCTTACGGCTGGCGACACTCGGCCGAGGAATTCAATCCAGGTCGGCATCGACAGCGGGAAAGCATTCAAACAATGAGCATCGATGAATACGTGCTGGATGAGTCCCTGGCCATTCATCCGATGAAACTGCGACTACGAGATTTGATTGACCGCGACGACACCGAGCTGGGACGGGTCATCAAGTACGAAGAGATGGTAACGGACTTTCCCGCCTGGCTGGCGAAGGTGTTGCCACCGTTTGAGTTTCGTTTTCCTGGACTGGTTAGACGGCGATTCGCCTTGCGTTACCGAAACGAGTTTCGCCCGGATGACGATCCCCGGTCGCATAAACGCAGTGTCTATCCCGGCGATTACCTGCGTCGCCTGCAACCTGCTACGGTCCAACGCTTAAACGAGCTGCTGGAGTTCGAGCTGCGGGTGCTGAACTATGACCTGGAAGCAATGCCGACTACCAGCCGCGCTGCCTGACTGGGCAGTTACCTGGCTCCTGCCACAACCAGCGCCGCTCCGGGAAGTTGTTGACAGGATGTACAGGATCATCAGGACAATCTTTCTGTACAGCGTACGATTGCCTTTTCAGGGCCGTCGCCCGGAAAATTCATCGGGTTCCGTTACATTTACACACGGCACGGGATCAACTGGAAACCCGAATCAGATTATCTTGTTAATCCTGTTATCCCGTCTCTTTGGGATTCCGCTTGGGAATCTGCCGCCTGGTAATGTCGGGTGTATCATGACTTGTGAATGAGCTGCATGCCTTCCTTCACCTTCACTGAATTCTTTTGCGGGATCGGCGGACTGTCAGCATGCCTGCCCAATGCTGGTCGTTCGGTGGCCATCGACATCAATCAACAGGCGCTGGAGGTTTACCAGCTCAACTTTTCGCACCAGACGGTTTGCAAGACGATCGAGTCTTTAGCGGTCGATGAAGTGACCGCGTGGCCGAGGGAGCTTTGGTGGATGTCCCCGCCC
>JBPCVB010000405.1:0-8846 GCA_051010855.1 Pirellulaceae bacterium
TCTGACGTTCCCGCTTCATCGCGGCGTGACTGGGACTGGTCATGTTGCCCAGCAGTTGCGCGGCCAGCACCATCGAGGTCGCTTCGGGCATGGGGCGTCCAAAGATCGGCACGTCGCGTTTGGCATCTCGAGCTTGCACACCGAGGTGATGGCGATGTAGCTGCGCCAGTTTTTGCAGCGTGATGAACCGCAACCAGAGAAAGAAACTCATCTTGTCTGCACAGGCACGGTAATCGTCAAGTCGCCTTGTGGCTTCAACAAATGACTCCTGCACAACATCTGCGGCGTCGATTCGCGATTTGAGTCGGCGATCCATGCGAAATGAAATAACACGCAGCAACCGGTCCTGGTATTTGAGCATCAACTCACCGACTGCTTCGGAGGCGTTGCCGTCCAGCACATCTTGTTCGAGTTTCGTGGTTTCGTCGAAACGACTCATGACGGGATGCGAACTAACTGGTGGATTACGAACTGGCACCTTCTATCCTGATCTATTTTCGCGGCGAAACAAACGAATTCCTGGGGAAAGAAAAAGGGCGAGACGGATTGGCGACCCGTCCCGCCCCTTCATCAACCATCCCGATGCAAGGCAACGCACCTGCTCAGGTTCCCTGATGAACACCGCTGTCGGCTGGCGGGCGGGAACTCGTTCCCAGACCCGGAATCAACATCGGTACTTCATTTTTGTATTGCCTGTAGTCAACGCCGAGGGCCGCTTCCAGATCACGTTCTTCCAGCTGAATCGCTATCAGGATGTAGGCCGTTGTTCCCAAGGCAAACAGCAGGTGACCGGCGGACATCACAGGGGCAGCCCAGAAGATGGTCAGCCAGCCCACATACAGCGGATGCCGTACGTATTTGTAAAACCCGGGCTTGGTGAATTTCAGTCGTGTGTAGGGTTGGCCGCGGTACTCCAGCCAGACTTGTCGCAAACCGAACAGGTCGAAGTGGTTGATCATAAACGTGGCCGCCAGCAGGATTCCCCAACCGACGAAGTAGATTGCGTAAATGATCAACACGGCTACCGGATTGGTAACACTCCAGATCATCGGGCCCATCGGCTGCCAAAAAATGAACAGTACGATCATGGCGAGGTTGGAAGCCCCGACATAAGTGGGTCGTTCTGCTGGCTGTGGGATGTACCTGGTGATCCAGTCCTTGAAAAAGGGCCGGGCCATTAGACTGTGCTGCACGGCGAACAATCCCAACAACCCGAGGTTGATCGCGATGGCCGCCCAAAGTGGTGAACGCGGTGCCGAATCGAGGGAAACCGGCACCCAAAAATTGCCGACAAAGGCGATGGCGTACAAAAACACGCCGAGGAAAACGGCGTAGTTGAAAACTCCCCACGCCAGAATCAAGTATCGTTTCATGGTTTCACTCCCGTAATTGTTTCACCGTCTATACGGGAGACTGCCCTGAGGATTTGCCATCCACTGATTTTCTTATTTTTTCTGGCGGGACTCGAAAAAAGGCCCCAAACAGGCCATTATTGGTGTGACGCCCGGACAAATTACCCCTTTTCGGGGCGACAGCATCAAACCCGCATCCATGTTTGACGCAATATGAGCATCCCATGATCCGTTTCCTGAATTTGTTGATTGTCAGCATTTCATTATTCTTGCAGTGCCCGACCGCACTTGAGGCGCAGCAATCGAACGAAGCCGCGGTGCATGAAGATCTCGACGCGGTAACCTGGATGCAGACCTCGGCCGAATACGCTGCGATCACGCGACAAACTTTTCGCCAGGCACAATTCAACCTTGGAATCGCGATAGTTGATCCGGGCTGGACCGCGAGCACAGAGCAAGCAACGATGTTCGCCGATTCGCCCGAGGATCTTGCCGGGTTGCCGCCAGCGATCGTTGTCGACGTCGACGAAACCGTATTGGACAATTCTGCGTTCCAGGTCGGCCTGATCGAGGCGGACAAGGAGTTCAGTACAGAGGAGTGGCTGACGTTTTGCCGCCGGCAGGAATCGCCAGCGATCCCCGGCGCGGTGCCATTTCTCAATTCATGCCGCGCCGCAGGTGTCGCCGTGCTGTTTGTCACCAACCGTGATCACGTCGTGGAGGATGCCACGCGACAGAATCTGATTGACGTCGGCTTGCTGCTGGCAGACGATCCGGACACGTTGTTTACCAAGAATGAACAGGAGGACTGGACGTCCAACAAGCAGTCGCGTCGGGAGTTTTTGGCCGGGCAATATCGCATTCTGTTGCTGCTGGGCGATGACCTGAACGACTTTGTCGATCCGGGCTACTACGGTGACTCGAATCAGCGACGTCTGGTGGGCAACGAGTTCTCGGACATGTGGGGTCAACGCTGGATGATGATGCCAAATCCAACCTATGGCGGTTGGGAAAGATCACTATACAACTGGGACAATTCGGCTTCTCGCGAAACGAAACTGAAAACCAAGCGGGCAGCGTTGCGCCGATAACGAAAGGGAAGTCATGAAATACGTGGAATTACGCAGTGGCGACAGGATCCCCAGTTTGGGACTGGGCACCTGGAAAATGAACGATGGCGTGGCGCGCGAAGCCGTGTATGCCGCAATGGAAATCGGGTATCGTCACATCGACTGTGCCTGGATTTATGAAAATGAGTCGGACGTGGGTGCCGCCCTGACCGCTGGCATCAACGATGGTCTTTGTCAGCGTGAGGAACTGTTCGTTACTTCCAAGCTGTGGAACGACCGGCATCGGGCCGAGGATGTGGCACCGGCATTGAAAGGCACTCTTGCCGATTTGCAGCTCGACTATCTTGACTTGTATCTGATTCACTGGCCGGTGGCACAACAGCCCGGCGTTCCGCGACCGGAATCCGCCGCTGATTACCTGACTCTTGATCAGGCACCTTTGGCCGAAACGTGGCAAGCGATGCAGCAGTGTGTCGAAGCCGGCCTTTGTCGCAACATCGGCGTATCTAATTTCAGTCAACACAAAATCGCCGGGTTGGTCGACGCAACTGGAATCACTCCGGCATGCAACCAGGTAGAATCACACCCGTACCTGCAACAAAACGAGCTGTTTACGTTTTGCACCGGTCACCGCACTGCATTTACAGCCTATTCACCGCTCGGCTCCGGCGACCGGCCTGACGGGATGAAGCAGGAAAATGAACCGAGTTTGTTTGATGATCCTGTATTGAACCGAATTGCCGACAACTATTCAGTGACCCCGGCTCAGGTGATGCTGGCCTGGGCCGTGACGCGCGGTTCGATTGCCATTCCCAAGTCGGCCAACCGTCTGCGTATGGCGGCCAACCTCGCCGCAGCCTCTCTGACTCTGAGTGACGAAGATATGACGGCGATAGCTGCACTGGACCGCCGCCACCGTTACGTGGACGGCACGTTTTGGGAACTGCCCAATGGTCCCTACACCGTCGCGAACTTGTGGGACGAGGAAAAACCCGCGGTCGATCCGGCGTAGACAATCAGACTGCGCCAATACCTGAAGAAGATGGATACGGGCACCTGAGGTTTGTTACGACCAGTATTGATCGATTATGTGGATACAAATTGCTGATATTCGTTAGGCCTTATTGATGAACTGCAACATTATTTTTCCTTTGCATGTCCTGATTCTGTGCCTGTGTGGCGTGGTTGCAGGCCAAACCACACAACCCGTCGTGCGTGACGTGACTGAAGTTCAGGGATTACCGACTCGCATTGCTTTCGGATCTTGCGGCCATCAGGACAAGCCCCAGCCTGTGCTGGACACTGTGGTACTGAAGCAACCCGATCTGTTTATTTACCTGGGCGACAATATCTATGGCGATACGCTGGACATGGCAGTGCTGCAGGAAAAGTACGATCGGCTGGGCGGTAAAACGGAATTTCAGAATCTGCGTCGCGAGGTTGCCGTGTTGTCAGTATGGGACGATCACGATTATGGCTGGAACGATGCCGGCAAGGAGTATCGCTTCAAGCAAGAATCCAAAGAGATCTTTATGGACTTCTGGCGTGTTCCGGCAGACAGCCCGCGGCGGCAACACGAAGGGATTTATGGCACGCATCGGTTTGAGTCCGACGGTCGCGTGCTGCAAGTCATTCTGCTGGACACTCGAACCTTTCGCGATCCACTGAAACGCAACGGCAGTGACATCCCCGAGAGTTCCGGGTTCAAAAACGACTATCAACCCGACGACGACCCTGAGAAGACACTGCTGGGTGACGAGCAATGGCGCTGGCTGGAAACACAACTGCGGGAACCAGCCGACGTTCGAATCATTTGCAGCTCGATCCAGTTCGGCCATGAATACAATGGCTGGGAATCATGGACGAACTTGCCACGGCAGCAACAAAAGATGGTCGACCTGATTCGCGACAGCAGTGCCAGCGGCGTGCTGTTTATATCGGGCGACGTGCACTGGGCGGAAATTTCACGACGGGAATTCGACAATCTGTACCCCCTGTACGACGTGACCGCCAGCGGCCTGACCGAGGAATGGTACAACGTCGAGCCCAATCAGTTTCGCATGGGCGAGGCGTTTCGCGACAACCACTTTGGAATGATCGAAATCGACTGGTCGCAAACAGAACCAGCCGTTTCGTTGCAAATTATTGACGTCGCAGGTGAAGTGCGAGTCCGTCACGACACCAGTCTGGATCAATTGCAGCTGCCGTCTCGCTGAATCAACGGCCACTCTACGAAAGCTGATCCATGAAGTCAGCCACGACGGCCAGTTTGGCGGCCAGACTGCTGCCTGCGGCCGGCCGTTGGGCGGTCGTATCAAAGTACAGCTCCCACATGGTGCCCCAGTCCTCGCCTGGATTGATCGTTCCATAGGATCGGTAGAACTGGGCAGGGCGATAGTACCACCATTGCCCGTCTCCGGACCGCACAAAATTGCTGTTGGTCCGGGTCTTGCGCCATCCGCTTTTTTGCTTGAACAGATTGTAATAGCTGACTGTATTGTGGCCTGTCGCTTCCAGTTCGAAGTCATTGTCAAAGTTGTGCGAAACCTCATGCACGAAGGCCAGTTGCCGGCCGTAGTTAACCAGGTCGCTGGTGTTTTCGTTCCAGTCCGCAAATCGTATCGCCCGATCATAGGTCGTATTGCCGTTGCGGGTCGTATAGGTCATGTAATTGACGGCCGCAGCACCTCCCGTGAGTGACCGATACTTTTCCAGTGTCAAGTCCTTGCCCACGATGTTGTCCTTGATCAATCGCGAGTTGCCGGTTGCGTCGTGCAGCATTCGCAGGCCATCGTTAATCACCCGCAATTCGCCGAAAGTCCAGGCAGAGGTTTTGTTGACCAACTTCAAACGCAGGTCACCGCTGTCGTTGCCGACATTGTCGTTGCCAAAATACAGGATGTGATCCTGGCCGGACGCGCCAAACAAGGAATCCACTACGTTATCGGATGATCCAATCAACGTGTCCTGTGCATTGCCACCATCGAGATAGTCCACGCCGGAACCATCAGACAGTTCATCCCGACCTTCACCTCCATACAGCTGGTCATTACCGGCACCGCCCTGCAATATGTCGTTCTGGTCACCGCCGAAAATGCGATCGGCTCCGCCCTGGCCGTACAGCTCGTCAGCTCCGCGATATCCGGAAATAAAATCGTCGCCGCCACCGGCATAGACCGTGTCATCACCGTTCCAGCCATCAATGTTGTCAGCCGAAGCTGTGCCGAAGATCACGTCATTGCCATCGCCGCCATGAAAAATGGTGGCACCTGATGTTGAGCGCAGCTCGTCGTCGCCGCTTTCGCCGTACAGCCGGTCGAGGCCTGCTCCGCCTTGCAACACATCGTTGCTGCTGCCACCCCACAAAACGTCATTTCCGGTTCCACCATCGACATAGTCAATGCCGCCGTAGCCAAACAGCGTGTCGCTGCCGCTGCCACCAAACATTTGATCGTTGCCGGTCCAGCCATGCACCAGATCATTGCCCTCTCCACCCATGACTGAGTCGTTGCCGGAATCGCCGGTGACGAAGTCGTTGCCCGCTTCACCATTAACGCTATCGGCGCCAGTCCCGCCCGACATCCAGTCCGCTCCGGGTCCGCCATACATGTAATCGACGCCGTCTTCACCGCGAATGGTGTCACTGCCGCCTTCCCCATACATTCGGTCATTGCCGGCGCCACCAAACAGGAAGTCATCTGCGTGGCCCGAGTACAACACATCGTGTCCGTTGTGTCAGTAGGCAATACTCGGCATCGAAGTGTGATTGCGATAGAAATCATCTCCGTTGCGACCGAGGAACCTGATCGAGTCGACTTGGGAAATATCAAAGTCGCGTGTTTCGATGCCAACCATATCGACTCGCAACGTTTGCGAATTGTAGTTCCACGCGTGCACCGTGTTGTCGGCATGAGTGCCGTTGATCAGCACCTCACCGTTGTTCAGTGTAATGCGGTGACTGGGCGCCGACATCGCATGGATCTGCCGACTCGGATCAAGTACGCCGTCGGCGAGTGGTTGTGGCAAAGCTGCAACGTCAGACTGTACAGGGTTGAGCGCTGTCGAGAACATATCCATACTCCAGCGGCAGCGTAGACAAGAAAAGAAAAAAGCGATGCCGTTGTTTCGCGATGCGCAAACTTGTCGCGCGACACAAATGAGCATGTAATTACTGGCCAGGTCCGCTGCCTGTCACCTGGCTCGCCGTTCCGGAAGCTGCCTATACTAGATCATCGGATCGGGCAACTTCAATCGTTGGTGATTTTTGCCTCCAGCAAAAATGAATTCACGAATACAAGCTGTCAAACTTGCCGATCACCACGCCATCACCCCGTCAATCTTGACACCTCTGGGGGGCGGGATAGAATCCAGCAGCCGGCGGCTCGGGCGCGTTATACTCGGTACGAGTTGTGAACGTTGGACGTTGACTCGATTGGGGGTCCGTCCGGGTGTCAGCTGATTCATCGTGGTGCATTCATGAAATGCCAAAAGTGTGAAAAACCGGCAACCTTTCATATCACTGATCTCACAGGTGATCAGCTGCTGGCACTGCATCTTTGCGCGGACTGTGCCAAGGAATACCTCCAGCCCGCCGCGCCTGCATCCAAGACACCGGTGATCACCAACATCATCACCAAACAGCTGAAGATCGGGCAAACGGCCGAAGAGCTGGCTGACCTCGACGACAAGCAGTGTCCGGTGTGCGGCATCACGTTTTACGAATTTCGTCAGGGTGGCCGACTGGGTTGCCCTCATGATTATGTTTTTTTTGGAGCTGAACTGGAACCTTTGCTGGGCAACGTCCACGGCACAACTGAACACACTGGCAAACGTCCCGCTCGGGGCAATGACGACACCCTGTCCCAAACGGAATTGATCCGACTACGACGCGAAATGAAGGACGCGGTTGATCAGGAAGACTATGAACTGGCCTCGCAACTGAGAGACACGATCAAGTCGATTGAGGGAGGGGCTGATTCATGATGTTTGAGGAGATGGCCGATCGATGCGGCGAGTGGCTGCGCGGCAGTGGTCCGGAATCCGACATTGTGATGAGCAGCCGGATTCGGCTGGCCCGCAACCTGGCTCAGTTTCCCTTCATCCGCAAGTGCAACGATTTTGATCGCGCCAACATTGAATCGATGGTTCGTGAACGGCTGGCCGATGAAAGCCGGTTGCGCGATCTGACCTTTATCGATGTGGCCGATCTGGACAGTGTCGACCGCCAGTTGCTGGTGGAACGCCAGTTAATCAGCCGCGAACACGCCGATGCCGACGGAGCCCGCGCGGTCGCCATCGACCAACATGAAAAAATCAGCCTGATGATCAACGAAGAAGATCATCTTCGGCTGCAGGTGATGAAAAGCGGACTGGACCTGGACGTCGCCTGGCAACAAATCAACGAAGTTGACGATTTGGTCGAGGAGCATATCGATTTTGCCTTTCACCCCGACCTCGGTTATCTGACCGCCTGCCCAACCAATGTCGGTTCCGGTATGCGGGTCAGCGTGATGTTGCATTTGCCCGCCCTGGTGATTGCCGGGCAGATTGACAAGGTATTCAACAGTCTGCAAAAAATCGGACTCGCGGTGCGTGGGCTGTATGGCGAAGGGTCCCAGGCCATGGGTGACTTTTACCAGATCAGCAATCAGGTCACGCTCGGAAAGTCGGAAGAGGAACTGGTCGAACACGTTGGTTCCATCGTGCCGTCGGTGATCAGCTACGAACGCAAGGCACGTGATTTGTTGATCAGCGATGGCAATCATGATTTGTTTGACCAGGTCAGCCGGGCCTACGGTACGCTGCAAAATGCCCAGCAGATTTCCAGCGAGGAAACCATGCACTTGCTGTCCAAGGTGAGGATGGGCATCAACCTGGGCCTGATCGGCGACCTCGAAATCCCCGTGGTCAACAAATTGTTCATCCAGACCCAGCCTGCCCACCTGCAAAAGCTGCGCGGTGGTCAGGTTAATTCTGCCAATCGCAACCGCGAGCGGGCCAACTACCTGCATCGCCATCTGAATCGCCGCAAATACGGCGAAGGTAATGCGGAGAACAATTAGGGTCTTTTAACTGTTGGCGAGCCTGTCCTCAGGCTCACAACCGTGGCCTCGGCAGCATTTTCGTCCGTCTGGGAAAGACGGACCCGCGTTGAAACACAACTCTCACGTCGCCTCGTTACGAAAATCATCCGCCATCGGTTAGACTAGTCGTTTGCTCGCCTGACAACGACACAAAGTAACTGATTATCACACCATCATGACCGTTACAAATCCCGAAATTGAAACTCAGGCCCAACAGGCCAAAGCCGAACTGGATCGCCACACCGTCGAAATCGTGCAATGGCACTTTAGCGAAGAGACCGGCTGCCCGTTTTGGCTGAACAAGAAATCCGAGCTGGATTTTGACCCGCTGACCGACGTCC
>JBPCVB010000406.1:0-3356 GCA_051010855.1 Pirellulaceae bacterium
ACTTCCCGCATCTTTTCACGGGGTTCACCCATCAACGATTCGGGCGCCATTAACGTGTATACACAGTAAGGATAAATTGACGGATCATTTGGTTTGATCCAGATCACATAGTAGCGTTGAATTCCCAGCGCGTTGTGCGAGGCCTCCACACGTTCGACTCGCAAGGCGGTACCGTCGACTCGTAACGTTTGACCACGCCACGCCTCCGGCTGCGAAAGCAATTGCGTGACCGTTGCTGACTGATGGGTATCCTGTTCAAGGGGTTGATCAAATACCTCGGACCAGGCGGAAAACCAGGCATACGCTTCCTTAACGCGACCGACGGGCGTTTTGTCCTTGATCAATTCGGCCGAAGCCTGTTTCAGTGCCGGCACCAGCTGTCGAACCCGATCATCGACCAGCGCCAGATCGGGTTCGTCGCCGACAATGGCTTCGAATGCCGGCAACAACGATCCAATCCAGGTCTGTTGAAATTCATTCAGACGCTCGGAAGGATCCAGTCGCCCGGCAAATTTTTGGCGAAAGCTTTTGACTCGTGTGATCACTGGTCGAGTGGCTGCTGTCGATCCGGCCGGCAAACCATTTTGTTTGGCGACCGCCTCGACCAGGTTGAACAGCCGGACTTGTTGAGGGCCATCCATTTGTTCCAGCAACTGTTTCCAGAAATGTCTTTCCAGCTGCGGGGCTGAGGCCGTTTCCAGGCGGACATCCCAGAGTGTGTTTTTGTTTACAGCATGAGCGTTACCAGCGTCGATTTTTGCCGCAGAGTCGGGTTCGGCGGAAGTGTCGTCAGCGGCTGTCTCGGCAGGCAAATCCACCTTGTCGAACTGGAACAGCCAATTCCAGCTGGCCGGTTTGGCTGCCTGGTTCATGGCCATGATCACCATTACCAGCAACAAACAAAGCAGCCCCAGTCGGATGCCCGCAGCTCCGCCATAAACTGAGCGTGGCGTACGCGTGATTCGCTCGCGTGGCGGCAGAGGTGCCGAGTCTTCGTCCCGTTCTTCATCGTCCCGTATGGGAATCGTGAATTTGATATTGCGACTCATGGAACGTCAAAATGGGGCATCAAAAAGTGTAAAATGGCGGACACTGCAACATATTATACCCGTCACGGTTCTCGAACGGCAGGATGTCCCGTGTGACCCGCAGCTCGCCAAACCCCTGGTCTGGACTTTGATCATGCTGCCTGGTTGATTTTCGCCCGCCGGATAGCTACTCTTGTGAGTAGTGGAGGAGACGCCTGAATGGGAGTGACGTCAACTTTGCTAGACAGCCTCTTTGCCGCTTTCCACCTTCCTCGTCTCTCGGCAACACGGGCTTTTCTGTAATCAGATTAGCCGTAACAGATTGAACTGGCCGGTATCAGTTTGTTCTCACAGGAATCATCATGCGACTTTTGCGTAATGGCACTCGTCTAACAATCGTCTCTTTTTTTCTGGTGTTTTGGTCAGGTGGTTTTGACACCTTGCAGGCCGAGGAACCATGTGAGGCATTCCTTGAAGCGCTGCGTGAGGAACGTCTTTTTGATGTTGCCATCGAGTACCTGGAAGAGATGGAAAACAGCTCCTTGGCTACCGCGGACTTTCGCGAACGCATTCCATTGCACAAGGTCGCCGTGCTGTTGGACGAAGCTGCACTGATCCGCGACAACACCCGTTTGACGGCACAACTTGATCGCACGGAGCAGATCCTGTCCGAATATATCGATGCCAACCCGTCGGCCACATTGCTGGCCGAAGCCCAGGAGCAACGAGCGCGGATTTATATGGCGCGAGCCGGTCGGCTGTTAACACAGGCTGATTCAGATCGAATCACCGCTTCACAAAAGACAGGGAAACAGGAACAGGCACGCAATTACCTGGAACAAGCCGCTCAAGCCTACGAGGACATCCGGCAACGCCTGCGATCGGAACTGGAAAAGAAACTCGATCCACAAAACCCCAACGCTAATTCCGACCGCGTGGCCTTGCGAAACAAGTATGTTCTGGTCCGTATGCAATCCCCAAAAATCAAGGAACGCATTGCGGAATCGCTGGGGCCCGATCACCCCGATTACGCTAAAATGTTGCGAGAGGCCGCCAATGAAAACCTCGAGCTATACGAAAAGTACCGCACCTGGCTTGCCGGAATTGATGGATGTTTGGGTGCTGCTCGATGCTTCGAAAAACTGGGTGAACCCGACAAGGCGCTAGGTCATCTGATCGACGTGTTTGATCTGCCTCGGGGACCTGTGCAAATCGCCAAGAAACGTGAAGCAGCGGTGGTCGCCATCGATTGCTGGGAACAAATGCAGCCCTTTCCGCTGGAAGAGGCCTTTCAACGTTTGCGACAAGTCATCTACTCGATGTCGCCCGAATACAGTCGCAGCCAAAACGGCATCAAGATTCGGTTCGCTTTCGCCAAGGCCTGTCAGCAACTGGCCGCCAACATTGAAGCGTCTGGTGGCGCACGCGATCCTGACTCCCGCAAACGGTTAACCAACCTGAAAAAAGAATCTACGCGAATCCTGCGATTGCTGGCGCGGACGCCCGGTCCGCAGCGCGAAGAAGCCCTGGCACTTCTCAAGGCCATGGGCAACTCGGTCGCCATGACCGACGAAGACGAAGACAAGGGGCCGCCAGAGACAATGGCCGATGCCCGGCAACGTGGCAAGGATATCCAGTTACGCGTCAGCCAGCTGAAAACCGAACTGACGCAGGCCGAAGCCACCGGTGATGCAGGAAAGTCAAAGAAATTACGCCAGCGCATACAGACCGAATCCGAAGCGGCTTTGGCAATGTTCGAGTTGGCCCTGAAAATGACCACCGATGAATCCGCCGATGACGATTTGTCCAATATTCGCTACCTGCAATGTGCCAGCTATTACCAGATGGAGATGTTTTTTGAAGCCGCCATTATCGGCGAGTATGTGCTGGAGAACTTTCGCGCAAATTCCGGTGCGCAACCGGCCGCCGGTTTGGTCTGCAAGGCTTACTGGAATATGTACCGCGAAGCTGGAAAGCGAGCCGCTGATGGCACCGAACCAGATCGCAGCTTTGAACGTGACCGGCTGGTCAGTCTGTGCGGCGATATTTTCAACACGTGGCCCGGCAGTCGTCAGGCCGAACAAGCCGGCCTCGTAATGACGCTGTTGTCGCTGGCCGAAGGCGATGCCCAGGCGGCTGACAAATACCTGGCTGAGATCCCCGAGGATTCGCCGACCCGTTCGGCCGTCGTGCTGGAAGTAGGTAACCGGCTGTGGCAGGCCTACGTAAGGGAACAACGCAAGGGCACGCAGTCGGAAGCGGAGCTGTTGGCCAGTCGTGTTCAGGCCCGCAAGCTATTGGAAAATGGCGTGGACTTCCTGAAAGCTG
>JBPCVB010000407.1:0-4768 GCA_051010855.1 Pirellulaceae bacterium
CATTGGCACTCATCTGTTCTGCACACGAAGCATACACGGGAGTCGACTGGCCAATCGGATCGCTTACATCATGATTGTCTGTCGAGAACAACGCGGTCCGGGCGGCCAGATCAGGCCATTGCGCAACGATAGCAGCACGATGCCCGTTGGTCATGGTCAGGATCAGGTCGGCGTGGCGAGCCAACTGGTCGGTCACTGGCTGACTTTGATGACCTGAAATATCGATGCCCATATGCGACATCACTTCGACGGACTGGTGACTGGGCATGCCGCCGGGCATCGCTGCGATTCCCGCCGAACGTACGGAAATTCCATGAGCTTCCAGTTCGTCGTCGCGGCAGTTGAGTCGTTGTGCCAGGGACCGTCTCAAAATTGCCGCACCCATCGGGCTGCGGCAGGTGTTGCCGGTGCAAACCACCAACGCCAGAAAGAACGTCAGTTGCTTGAGCGTTGATTCTGTGACAACGCCCTCACGCAGCACCTTGAAATCACGATCAGTAACTTCAATGACCGTGGATGCCTTGCCAAATTGGCTGGCCCCTCCATCGATCACAAGATCCAGAGATTCGCCCAGTTGATCAACCACTTCAGCAGCCGTTGTCGCCGGAGCACGGCCGCTGATGTTGGCACTGGTCAGGACCAGCGGACCGGCCGACAACCGCAATGTCTGCAACGCCGCGGCATGACTGGGCACGCGCAAACCTACTTTGCCTTCGGGCAATACTACGGATTGAACACGTTCCGGCAGTCGAATGATTACACTGTCTGGATGAGAGTCCTGCAGGACCATGGTCAGCGGACCGGGCCAGCAACGCCTGGCGAGACGCTGGGCCAGCGGGGACATGGAAGGCACATAATCGAGTGCGTCGTCAGCGCTTTTGATGGCCAGCGCCAGTGGCCTGCCATCACGTTGTTTGGCATCCAGCAATCGATGGACGGCATCTTCGGAAAGGGCGCTGGCAGCAATTCCATACACCGTTTCGGTCGGTACGGCTACCAGATGGCCAGCGGCCAGCGCAGCCACGGCACGATGAATCGCATCGCGCGGATCCTCCGCGTTTTGAATGTCAATTACCTCAGGGGCCATATGTCAATCGCGCGATGCCATGACAGGATGGGTTAATTAGTTACTATATCGGTGCGGCCAGTTGATGGTCAAGTAATCGCGAACTTGCACAAACGACGATGCATGGCAAAATCGTTCGCGTTGCATATCCAGGCATCAAGTTTGCGAGGCACTATGAAAGACACAGAGTACTGGATTGGTTTCGACCTGGGCGGAACCAAGATGCTGTCGGTTGTTTACGATGCCGATTTCAAACCCCGAGGAAGGGCACGCAGACGCAGCAAGGGCCACGAAGGTCAAAAAGCCGGCCTGGAACGCATCATTCAAACGATTGACGAGGCGCTCCAGGATGCCGGCCTGAAACGCAAGGAAATTGGCGGGATTGGAATTGGGTGTCCAGGACCTCTGGATATCAAACGTGGCATTATTCACGAAGCGCCCAATCTGGGGTGGAAAAATGTACCTGTCAAGAAATCGCTGGAGGAAGAGTTTGGATGTCCGGCCATCGTGGCCAACGACGTTGATTCAGGTGTCTTCGGCGAGTACATGTTTGGTGCCGGTCGCGATGCCCACTGTGTTGTTGGCATATTTCCGGGCACTGGTATCGGCGGGGGCTGTGTTTATCGCGGCCAGTTGATTCAGGGCAAGAATTGTACCTGTATGGAGATTGGACACATACCAATCCTCGCCGATGGTCCACTGGATGGTGCAGGCAACTGCGGGACCCTCGAATCGCTGGCCAGTCGCCTGGCCATCTCCAGTGCGGCGGCGGCCGCCGCCTATCGTGGCCATGCTCCCAACCTGCTGGACAATGTCGGCACTGATATTTCCAACATCCGCAGTGGCGCGATCAAGAAGTCCATCGATGACGGGGACCAGGTGGTGCGGGATATTGTGCGGCACGCGGCCGGCCATCTCAGCCGGGCGGTTGTCACCATGGTCTTGCTGATGGCTCCGGATGTGGTGGTACTCGGTGGCGGACTGGTTGAGGCGATGCCGGATATTTTCGTTGACGAAGTGACCAAACAAACCCGGTCCCTGTTACTGCCAGCCTATCGCGATGTGTTTACGATCGTGCCGGCAAAACTTGGCGATGATGCAGGTGTCCTGGGAGCCGCGGCGTGGGCCCGGCAGTCCATACAGCAAGCGGCCGCAAGTGGCTGATCCTTTTGAACGCATGCGTTTGATTACCAGACTGCGATATTGAACAATGTCGTATTCCGGTTGTTCAGTCCCGTTGCCAGGCAAGGCCCCCAACCATCATGAATTCGATTGCAGACCAGGAAACTACGCAGTCAACTCCGGACACACGGATCGTGGCAGTTGTGGATATCGGTGCGACATCGGTGCGAATGATGATTGCCGAAGTCCACGCTGACGGAACGATCCATGCACTGGAATCGCTGTCACAGGCGGTCCAGCTGGGCAGAGATTCGTTTATCAATGGCAAGATTAGCCGATCGACTATTGAAGACTGTGTACATGTCTTGCAGATCTACCGGGCCAAGCTGCGCGAATACGGTATTGATCGTCCCGAGGATGTTCGTGTGGTCGCGACCAGTGCCGTGAGGGAAGCGAGCAATCGACTGGCCTTTCAGGATCGAGTGTTCATTGCGACAGGATTCGACATTGAGCCATTCGACGAATCGCGTTTGCATCGCATTACGTTTCTGGGCATCAAGCCGATACTGGAAGAGTCTGCTGAATTGAATCAGGGACAGACGATTGTTTGCGAAGTGGGTGGGGGCACGACTGAACTGATGTTGCTGGAAGACGGCCACGTCACGTTTGCCCAAACCTACCGACTCGGCGCTCTGCGGCTAATCAAGACGCTGGAGGCCTTTCGTACTCCCCTGGTCAAGTCCCGCACGTTGATGGAAACCCAGATCAGCAACACCATCAACCAGTTCATGGCTGCCAGCGGTCCCCTGAATTCGCCGAACTTCGTCGTCATGGGCGGGGACATGAGACTGGCGGCAATGAAAATCCTGCAACGTGTTCCAACCGAGTCAACGGTTCGATTAAGCGTTGCCGAATTCGAGGCGTTTACTGAACAGGTGATCCAGCTGAACCCCGATCAGCTGGTCAAGAAATTCCAGTCAAGCGTCCATGAATCCGAATCGCTGGCACCCGCCTTGCTTTCAAATCTGCTGATCGCGCGGGCCCTGGGCGTCGACGAGTTACATGTGGCCAGCGTTAACCTGCGTGACGGACTGATCAAGGAAATGACCACCAGTACGACATCCTTCGCCCAGGCACAGGAACAGGTGATTAACAGCGTGATCGTCACGGGGCGCCGTTTTGGCTTTGATGAAGCGCACGCGCGTTCTGTTGACCAGCTGGCCGTATCGCTTTTTCAGCAAACCTCGAGGCTGCACGGGCTGGATCAGGGCTGGGAAATCCTGCTGCGAATGGCGGCATTGTTGCATGAAGTCGGATTGGCGGTGAACGAACGCAGTTACCATAAGCACTCGATGTATATCATTCGCAATTCGGTGTTTTTCGGCGTGGGCACCCGTGATTTGTTGCTGGTCGCATTGATTGCCCGATACCATCGTCGGGCTGTGCCCCAGCCCACACACGATACCTACTCGCAATTGAACCGGGAGGATCGAGCCAGCGTGTCCAAATTGGCCGCCATCCTGCGCGTTGCCAAGGCCCTGGACGCTTCGCGTAGCCAACGCATTCAAAATATTCGCTGCGATGTGTCGGGGAACAAGTTGCAGATTTTCGTCCCGGCCCTGGCCGACGTCACGCTGGAACAGCTGGAATTGCGACGCGAACGGGAATTGTTTGAAAACGTCTTTGGACTAAAGGCCGAGTTGCTGCAGGAACCTCTTGACTCACGATTTTAGGAAACCAACGTGCCAACCACGGATCAATCACAAAGATACTTCAGTCGCGAATTGAGCTGGCTGGAGTTCAACCAGCGAGTACTCGAACAGGCAACCAGCAAGGAAACACCCTTGCTGGAACGTGTGAAGTTTCTGGCTATCACCGGATCGAATCTCGATGAGTTCTTTATGGTGCGGGTGGGCGGATTGATCATTCAGAATCGCGAGCAGCCAAACAAGGTCGACATCTCGGGCAGGAGTGCGGCCGAACAACTGGAGGCAATTCGACAGCGTGTCGGCGAGATGGTCGACGACCAGTACGCTTGTCTGAACAATCAGCTGCTGCCGCAACTGGCCGATCAGGGCATTCGACGCCTGACGCGGGAAGAAATTACCGCCGAGCAGGAAGTACATTTGCGACGGGTATTCGACGAGGAAATCGCCTCGGTGATTAGTCCCATCGCGGTTCGTAACGCCGAGGACTTTCCATCATTGATCGGTGCCAGTCTTGCTGTGTGTGTCCGCTTGCGCGGACCGACTCTTGTGTCCGATGGCATTGACGATGATTCTCCCGACGATTCCCGCTGTGTTGTTTTGCCGGTTAGACGCGGTGTGCAGCGAATCATCACCCTGCCGTCGGGATCCGGTGTGCACTTTGTCATGGTCGAGGATGTGCTGGCAATGTTTGCCGATCAGTATTTCCCCGAGCAGGAAATTCTCGAGGCCGTTCCCTTTCGCACGATTCGCAACGGCGATGTCACGGTCGACGAGGAGGCTGCGGATTTGCTGGCTGGAATGCAGGCAATGCTGGTCCAGCGACGTACCAGCGACTGTGTGAGACTGGAGATCGACGCCCACGCCAGTGACC
>JBPCVB010000408.1:0-5101 GCA_051010855.1 Pirellulaceae bacterium
CATCTCCGACATTTTGTGTTCCTGGTCGATTTGCACGACCAGTGCATCCCATTCCTCGCGTGGCACATCCAGTCGCGTTTCGTACTTGTCCTGCAGCTGGGCCCACGCCATCGTTTCGGGATTGCCACCGAGGACGATGTCGGTTCCGCGGCCAGCCATGTTGGTGGCAATGGTCACGGATCCGGTGCGTCCAGCCTGGGCGACGATCTCGGCCTCACGTTTGTGATTCTTGGCGTTCAGCACTTCGTGAGGAATGCCACGACGGCTCAGCAGATTGGCGATCAGTTCGCTCTTTTCGATCGACACGGTACCGACCAGAACCGGACGGCCAGCGTATTGCACGACCCTGATCTTGTCGCGGTTGATGGATTCGATCTTGCCGTTTTCAGAATCGGCAATCTGGACGACAGCTTCGTTTTCCTTTTTGATCTTGCCGATGTGTACGGTCCCGTTTTTCTCGGTGACCATGTCCCAGCGAATGCAGGCCTCGATCTCGTCCGCAACCGCTTCCCATTTGAAGTTCTCGGTGCTGTAGATGACATCGGCGTGTTCGTCGCGTTGCAGCGGCCGGTTGGTGGGAATGGCAATCACGTCCAGCCCGTAGATCTTCCAGAATTCACCGGCCTCGGTCATGGCGGTACCGGTCATGCCGCAGATCGTGTCGTATAGCTTGAAGTAGTTTTGCAGTGTCACGGTGGCCAGCGTCTGGGTCTCCTCCTTGATCTTTACCCCTTCCTTGGCTTCAACGGCCTGGTGCAAGCCATCACTCCATTGACGCCCGTCCATCAGACGGCCGGTGAATTCGTCAACGATGATTATTTTGCCATCCTTGATGACGTAGTTGACATCCGTAATGAAGACGTTGTGGGCCTTGAGCGAGTTGTCGATCAGGTGTGGCCAGTCCATATTGCCGGCGGTGTAGAAACTTTCGACTCCAGCCAGCTTTTCCGCTTCTCGCACACCTTCGTCGGTCAGCGTGGCGTTGCGGTCCTTTTCATTGACCGTGTAATGTACGTCCTTGGTCAAACGCCGGGCGATGCGGTCGGCTTCGGCATACTTGCGAATGTCCGAATGCGCGGGGCCGGAGATAATCAGCGGAGTACGCGCTTCATCAATAAGAATGTTGTCGACTTCGTCGATAATGGCGAAGTGCAACCGACCCTGGGATTGTTGCAGTCGTTTTTCAAACCGATCGTCGCCGCGGGCGGCCGGACGCATGTTGTCGCGGAGGTAGTCGAAACCGAATTCGTTGTTGGTCCCGTAGGTGATGTCACAATCGTAGGCTTGTTGTTTGCGTGACACGTCATGTTCGGATTGAATCGCGTCGACCGTCAGACCCAGACCAATGTACAACTGGGCCATCCACTCCATGTCGCGGCGTGCCAGATAGTCGTTGACCGTCACGACGTGCACGCCTCTGCCCGACAGGGCATTAAGGTAGGCTGGCAATGTCGCCACCAGCGTCTTGCCTTCGCCCGTGACCATCTCTGCCACAGCACCGCTGTGCAAAACCATGCCGCCGATCATTTGCACGTCGTAATGACGCATGCCGAGAAAACGCTTGCCCGCCTCGCGGCAGGCAGCAAAGGCCTCGATCATGATGTCGTCGGTGGTCTCGCCGGCTTCCAGCCGATCGCGGAAGCGCTGAGTCTGTGCCTTTAGCTCCTCATTGCTCATCGCCTCGAACTTGGGTTCCAGCGAGCTGATGGCGTCGACCTTGCCCTGCAGCCGCTTGACGTATCTGGCATTGGACGAACCGAACAGGGACGTGACACCCCGCTCGAACATTCGCATCAGGCCGCCGAAAAACAGCGAAACAAATTCCCAGATTCTTTCCAGTTGCGGCATGGATCCACCAAAAAATTGAAGCGCAGCCCCGAAATGCGAGTTATCAGCCTGTCTGGAACTGTCATTCCGTCAGGTGAGAGGGCCCAATCATCGCCTGATTACATCATATCGATGTCGCCGAGTGACCGGCGCGGCGTTTTCGCCGACTCGATTGATCAGACAGCATGACGAGCCACTTGCGTCCGGGTCAAAATGCGCGCAAATTATTTTCTCGAAACAATTTATAGTCGCTCGCCACCCCGGTCAACGTAGATTACACCCGCCTGGAGGGCATCATCGGGTAGTGACTGTGTCACCTGGATTACCGGGGTACCAGCAAGACTCATGGGGCGACTGACGGCGATTTGTCATTCCGTGAGGCGACCCACCTATCCACATAGGCAAAAGACGTGCCGCGATACCTCTCCAGGGGGATGACAGGCCCGCCCGCTACGGGGTTCACTGGGAGCAGCAGACAGGCTCAAGACGGCGATTGAATTGGCGACGAACAAAATCAAGAAGCAGGTAAAAACCATCGATTTCACCGGGCAGCTGATCGTTCTGGGTTGCGGGACATCAGTGGGTGTTCCGGCAATCGGCTGCGGATGCGATGTGTGTCGCAGCGATGATCCGCGCAACATGCGGACCCGCTGCAGTGTGATTCTGGGTCTGCCCGAAGGCAATTTGCTGATCGACACTTCGCCGGACCTGCGCGGACAGTTCAACCGCGAAGGCATCGGCATTGCTCATGCGGTCGCCTACACGCACGAACACTCCGATCATGTGATGGGCTTTGACGACCTGCGACTGTTGCAGTTTTATCTGGGGCATCCTGTGCCCGCTTATTGCAACCAGGACACCCGCCGTCGCCTGTTGGAAGCGTTCGCTTACGCGTTTGCAGATGTGGACCAGACGCATGTCGGTGCCGTACCCGCCGTTGAATTGATTGACATCGACGGTCCGTTCGATGTTCTTGGCGCACGCGTGACCCCGGTTCGACTGGGGCATGGACCAAGATTTGAGGTGCTGGGCTTTCGTGTTGGCAATGTTGCTTATTGCACGGACTGCAAAACCATTCCGGATGAGAGCAAGCCGTTGCTCCAGGGTCTCGATACGCTCATCCTCAGCGCCTTGCGGCCCAAGCCGCATCCAACTCACATGAACATCGAGGAAGCGATCGCCGCGGCCCGCGATTTGGGTGCAAAAAAAACGTACTTCACCCATTGCTCCTGTCACGTCGATTACGAATCCACGATGAACGAGCTGCCACCGGAATTCGAAGTGGCCTGGGACGGATTAAGAATCGATTTGACCTGATGCGATACCGTCATCTCCAGCCAACTCTGCCAATTGTTCGCATTTTGGCAACGAACCATGTTTAATAGTTGGTGGGCAGAGCCAATGCCGGTGTCGGAGCCAGACTATGGAAATGAGTGATCTCAAGGCAATTTTTGAATCCATCCCGCTTCCGGTGTTGATCATTGCCTGTGTGTTGCTGGGGTTTGTTGTGCTTGGTGTGTTGTGGGCACTGTGGGCGTTGTTGAGACGGCGCAAGATCAAGCCGGCTGATGTTTCCCGATCGCCACTTTTTATTGATGTCGAAAAACTGGATCAGGGCGGGCCGTCGGATCAAGTGATTCAGCTGGACTTTTACAACCTGCCAGTGCGAATGGTGGCTCTGGTGATCGCGCCGGTGGGCAGGGATCGGCCTGTTCCGGCGCTCAGCGAATTGCCGCAGCTGGAAGAAGCCATTGTGCCCGGTCTACATTCAATCGTGGCGAATCATGATCCCGAGATTTGGGTCTGGCCGGCGCAGTTAAGTGTGCAGGGATTCAATCAGGCTTTCTTCAACAACGCACCGCTTCCGGGACATCAGGGGAAGGGCTCTGTCTGGTGCAGTCTGGCTGGCAAGTTCGCCTGGCACAGTCACGCTTTTGTGGCGGGAATGGTCTTTCGCAGCGCCGAACCCAACAGCATGGGGCAGGTGGAAGCGGAACGTGAAACCCAGTGGCTGGATATTCTGCGTCTGCAGCGTTGATGCTCAGACGGACGCGTACTGGTTGTACCGGGCGTGGAACTGACCGACACGGCGGGCGAGGTCCGGAATGGTTTTTGCGAGCGTGTATCCCCAGTCGCACAGCAACACGGAATCGAGTAGATCGCCGGGCAGCCCACTCTGTTCCTCAAGGTCCATGACGCGAGCGCGGACGACGGCGATTTCCCATTTCAGGATATCGTGCGCGTCGGACTTGACGTGGTATTGCTCGACCTGATCCTCCAGTTCGCAGATCAACGTATTGCCCTGGTAGATGAGTTCCTGAACACTCTCGGCCACGATTCGTTACGTATGTAGTTGGGATTATTGAAGATGCTGCGCGCGTGACAAGGCTGCGGTTAGTCGTCGTCCAGTGGAATGGCAGGGACCGGATTTTCGTTGTAGTCCGTTAGCTCGAACCGGAATTCAAAATCGCCGGGTGAGTCGGTGTCGGCTTCCTTACTGCGTGTGGTCCAGCTGACCAGCCTGGCTGGCGTTTCATCCGACAGGTAGAAAACGTGTTCGACTTCCCGCTGGTCGTCGTCGGTCTGGCGACGTTCGATCAGCCGATATACGTTGCACGGAAATTCACCCGCTGGTGTTTTCACGGTAGCCGATGGTAATGACTCAAATTCAGGTTCAGCGTCGAAGTGGATTAGCGATCGCGCGATCCACGGCTTGTTGTTCCAGTTCCCGTCAGTGCTTATTTCAATGGCACGGTCGGCCGTCATCTGGGAATGATCGAACAAGGCCTGTTTGACATTTTGCAGCGGCGCGTTGCCAAATCTTAATGCCGAAACAGGGATCAACAGACTATGGGTCGCCACGACGACCAGTCCCCGTTCTGCCTCAAAGCGAAGTTCAACTTCCAGCCACCAGCACTCTTCGTCTTCAAAATCTACAGTCTGCAAAAACCGTACGGTGGTCGTTGCCTCGGTGGCCTCTCGAGTACCCTCGTCGTTGACAAAGAAGCCTTCGTGTTCATAAGCCATCTGACAGGGGCGATCGGGATACAACGGAGGAAATTCGGATTCCTGGCCGCTGCAAACGCCGTTCAGGCAGCTGCACAGGACGACCATCCGGGCAAGGCATTTTTTATTGGTCATGCGTTCATTCTGGCAAATCGTTCAATGAAATCAACGAAGCAGTCGTCGCCCGCAAGGACCGATTTGCCTGACAGGCAACGGTCCAGGTAGGATAGGTTTGAGGCCTCTGCACTATTGGGAACAGGACGGAACG
>JBPCVB010000409.1:0-4703 GCA_051010855.1 Pirellulaceae bacterium
GACAACTCACCGGTGTTGGTGCGGCGCAGTTGCCCATCGACACCAATCAGGTCCCCCAGATCCAGACACTTGACGATCTCCCAGTTTTCTTCGCCGACCTGAGCCTGGCCGATGAACAGCTGGATGCGACCAGTCCAGTCTTCGATGTCGATAAAATGCAATTTTCCTTTATCACGGTGCAGAATGATGCGTCCCGCGGCGCGGACATCCGGTCCGACAAGCTCTCCCTTGCCCTGCTCTGCTTTCCACGCCCGAAAATCAAAGCCCTCACCGTCGATTTCCAGCGGCAGATCGAGTTCCCTGCCGGACTCCAGACGATAATTGACTTCGCCAGCCCTTTGGCGGATGACTCCGATCAAAGTGCGATCATCAAACCGTTGTCCCCAGGGATCGACGCCCAGTTCGATCAGCCGGTCCAGCTTGGCCCGCCGTGCCGCGTGCAGTTCATCCTCGTGATGTTCGTCCTGGTGGGATTCGTTATCGTTCATGGGCCGGTTTCGGTAGAATCAGTACAAGGCAAATGACAATATACGGAATTCAACGGTTCGCGTTAGTGGTAGTTGCTGGACGCTTATTGACTCGTACATTAACCCGGTTCATCCGCTCCCTCACGGTCGCGGTTCCGATTGAGAAGCAGAACCGCGACTGTGAGGGAGCGGATGCCCTGTCGCCACCGATAGCACCGGTGCTTCGCCCCGCCTGACCAGCCAGCGTGCCGCCGCTACGATAGCCTTCATGAATTCGTCATCAGATTATCGTTCAGCCGCGGTCGCCTGCCTGATCACGTTCCGGACCTATGGCACTTGGCTACCGGGCGACGAGCGTGGTTTTGTCCATCGAAATTGCAATCGATACGATACCAGGCTGGCAACAAGTTCCTTGACGTTGGAATCTCGCTCTCGCCAAAAAATGTCAGGTCAGGCAATGTCACTGGACGACTCTCAGCGAGTCATAATTCAAGATGTGATCCGGGCTGTCGCCGAGCATCGTAGCTGGAAGATTGACGCACTAGCCGTCCGAACCAATCATGTTCACGTCATTGTCGAGGCTGACGCAACTCCCGAGAAAGTCATGAATGATTTCAAGTCATGGTGTACCCGGAGATTGCGAGAATACGGAATGGTTACGGCCAACGAGCCGATTTGGTCTCGGCACGGCAGTACACGATTTTTGTGGAATGATGACGCTGTTGCACGGGCTATTGAATACGTGGTTGAAGGACAGGGAGATTGGGTTACGTGACAAAAAACAGAACCGCGACCATGAGGGAGCGGATACCCGCCAATTCAAGCCAGCGTACTCATTGCATCGTTTGCTCCCTGACGGTCGTGGTTATGCTGATTATTTGCGTGCCATCGTGGACTTTGATGGCCTGTGCCCAAGAATCTCAAGGCCCGTGGATGCCGCACTTGAACAGAATCTCCAACTGGCTGGACAGCATGGTCTTCGAGAAAGACGGCCAGGTGCGCTATGCAGTGGCGGCCGAAACACCGGACCAGTCTTCGATGAATTTGTATCAAGGCTTGCCCGGAATCCTGCTGTTCTATCACAGGCTGCACGAAGTCACCGGTGAGGAAAGGTATCAGGTCAAAAGCCGGCAGTTGGCAAACTTGATTGCCGAGCACCTGGACCAGCAAGACGGTTCGGGCGACCCTGGCCTGTTCACCGGATACACGGGCCTTGGCTGGGTGTTACTCAAGACGTATCCCGGCGAACATCGGGACAGCATTCTGCATTGCGTGGAACTCTTGACCGAAACTGCACAACAAAGGGAAGTGCAGGCTACAAGCTTCGATGGGATTCCACGAAACGCTGTTACCTGGAATCAGGTCACAGATGTCATTGGTGGTTCGGCTGGAATTGGCTTGTTCCTGGTGCACTGCTCAGCAGAGCCCGAAATCAACAGCGAAAAGGCATGGGAACTTGCCGGCGCGGCTGCCGTCGGGTTGCACGAGGATGCCCAGCGCGTTGACCTGGACAACGGGATAGGGTGGAAGTGGATGATGAGCCCGACGTTTCAGCGCGAAATGCCGAATTACTCACATGGCACTGCCGGCATTTGCGATTTTTTGCTGGCGGTGCACGAGGAACAACTGCGTCGGGACAAACTTCCGGTTCCGCAAGGTGAGTTGCAAACCGTGTATGACGGTCAGTTCGCCGTTTGGGCAGGCCGCGGAGCAAACTACCTGGCTGCGCTCGATACCGTGCATGGCGCACGAGGCCTGTTGCCCCATCATTTTCCGGACGGCGACGAGCTGTTCTATCTGGGCTGGTGTCACGGCCCGGCGGGTACTTGCCAGTTGGCCAATCGCCTCGGAGCGATGGAAGACCAGGCGTCGTGGCAGGACTATTCAAAGCTCGCCACGGATGAACTGGTCCGAGCCGCCCTGCATGCCAATCGTACTGATGGATTCTGGAACAACGTCGGCATCTGCTGCGGTAGCGCTGGTGTCGGTTCGTTTCTGGTTGACCAGTCCATCCGGTATGAAAACGACGATTATCTTACCGAGGCCAAACGCATTGCCGAGGACATCTTGGCGCGAGGCGCGGTGGGTGAAACAGCGGATGGTCGGCCGACGTTGTGCTGGACGCAGGCCGAACATCGTGTGCGACCTGAATTCCTGCAGACCCAATCCGGCCTGATGCAAGGCGCCGCCGGTGTTGGCCTGTTCCTGATCCAGCTGGAGATGATTCACCGCGATCGCGAACCGTTTAGCATCTTTGGTGACCTGATGAAATAGTTACTCATCGGTGGAATGCCCGTTCGCAGTCAATCAACGATTGAGGCCTGATTGTAAACTTCCCACTTCTTGACCCTTTGATCCCTGCTTGAGCAACTGACTGGCCGATTGATCCCAGGGTATCCGAACTTTCACTCGGCCGAATTCATCCACATGGATTTCTTCTCCGGCTCGCGTGATCAGGTCTACTGCCAAGTCGAATACCATCGCGTCGGAGACGGTTCGGGCCGCCCGGAGTGCCATCCAGGTGTCGGGACCGACGATTCCGTCGGCGTCCAGCGATTTTTTCTTTTGAAACGCCTTGACCGCCGATTTTGTCGCAGGTCCAAAATCAATCAGTTGCGATACGAAAAGGAAGTCGGATTCATTGTGCTGTTGAGCGGCAGCAGGCCTGGCACCCGCCAGAAATGAAGCCGCCAGCACGATCAGGATTATGCAGCGTGTCATCGAATCAACTCCTCGCCAGGTGGTTGCTTGCACTAAAAGGAAATGACCGGCTCGCTGGAAATCTTTCAGAAAAACGGGAAACCGCTGAATTTTGCGGAGGTCGATGACAAGGCCACGCGATTTCCGGCTATTTTCCGAACCTGGAAACCAGTCGGTCGGCCAGCGCAGGAAACAATCGATCGAGCCAGACAAGGCCCCAACCGGACCAGCTGAGGATGATCTCGTGCTTGCCACGTTCGATTGCTCGAATCGTCCGCCGGGCGACGTACTCGGGCGCCTGCGCCTTCGACATTTGTTTATAGTCGCCCTGCTTTTCGATCACGTTGTCAAAGAATTCGCTGGCCGTGGTACTGGGGCTGACCAGCAGCGTATCGATTCCGCGTTCCTGGATTTCCGACCGGATCGCATCGGAAAGTCCGTGCAGGGCAAACTTGCTGGCGCAGTACTCGCTTTTCAGCGGAACCGCCCGATGCGCCAACACACTACTGATGTTGACCACGATCGGCCGTTCGCCTTTTTCCAGCACAGGAATCGCCAGCCGCGTTAACTCGGCGGGTGCAAAAAAATTGACTTCCATGACACGCCGCAAGCGATCTTCGTCAGCGTCGGCGAATGGACCCAATGCACCAATTCCGGCGTTGTTGACGAGGATGTCGAGGCCATCAAACTCTCGCTCGGCAGTTTCAACCATTTGTTGCCGCACCGCAGGGTCCGTGACATCGCCTGCCACGATGACCGCCTCGCCGCCTTGATCGCGGACTTGTGCAGCCAGTTCGATTAGCTTTTCCTCACGGCGGGCATTGATCACGAGGCGACAGCCGCGATCGGCCATTTGCAGGGCAAGTTGCCGCCCGATGCCGCTGCTGCAACCGGTGATGATCGCGCGGCGGCCATCGATCGATCGTCTGGCCATCAGGCAACGTCGTCCATCGAAGTCGTATCGGCAGGTTCCGCGATGGCGGCAGGTTGTCTGTCACGGACGACGATGTCGTCGGATTGAACGCGACCCAGATACTTTTGCGGAATGCGACAGTGTACGGTGACGCGGGTGTCTCCATATTGCGTTGACAGGATTTCGCCATGGGCCGCGAGATACGCCAGCAGTTTGCCGTTGCTGACGCCCATTTCGATTTCCACATCCCGGAACGAACGGCTCAATGCGTCGCTAACTGCCTGATGCAATTCGTCGAACCCGGCACCGGTTTTCGCACTGACTTTCACGGCCGCCGGGTAGCGTCGCATGATCGATTCCAGGACGACATTGTTTTCCAGCTGGTCGATCTTGTTCAGCACCAGCAGTGTGTCCTTTTCCTGGATGCCGATCTCTTCCAGCACATCGTAGACGGCGCTGATTTGCTGGATGACCTGCGGATGCGCGGCATCAGCCACATGCAACAGCAGATCCGCCTGGCGAGCTTCTTCCAGCGTGGCCTTGAAACTGGCAATCAACCTGTGCGGCAGATCGCGAATGAACCCCACCGTATCGCTCAGCAACACCGGTCCCCAACTGGGCAA
>JBPCVB010000410.1:0-2599 GCA_051010855.1 Pirellulaceae bacterium
TGCGAAAGTGTTCCTGGTAGTCGAATGTACTGAGATCGCGAAAGACCGGAGCGAAGACGCGGGCGATGGCCCGGTGTGCACCCATGGCCTTGGAAATGCTGGCCGAAACAATGTTGACTTCATCAACGCCGGTGACCGCCAGACACATATCGGCGGTCGATATACCGGCCTGAAACAGCACGCTCGACTGCGACGCCGAACCGGTAATGGCCCGCACATCGAGTTCCGCATTGATGACTTTCGTTTTGGCCGGATTCCGATCCACCATCGTGACGCTGTGCCCCGTTTCGCACATCATCTCCGCGATCGACGTGCCCACAGTTCCTGCACCAAGGATGACAATGTTCATGAAACGCGGAATTGGGAAGGTGGAAGCAAAAAGGAGGACGTTGCGTCTGGAACCGCGTTTATGGTCCTTTCACTATCGGCCGTCAAGTGAATGGCAGTTCGCGACGAAACAAAAAAAGACCGCAGCCCGATGGCTGCGGTCTGGAATCCAGCCGGTTGCCGACCCTGATTATTGATCGAGTTCTTCTGCACGACGCTGGAACACAAGGAAGTGAAAACCAGTTTCGTCATTAACTACAAAAGCACCCTGTGGCGGGAAGTAGTGGGCGATTTCGTCAAAGGGAGGCAACGGATTGTCCTCAACGACGCGTTGCAGACCACGCACGTACTTGTTGTCCTCAGCACCACGGGCCAGCAGGTCGCGAGTGTTTTCCGTGTCAACCATTTCGTAAAACAGCCGCAGTGTTTCTGCAGGTTTGGAGAAACTGACGATCGACGGCAGATTGGCGCCCAGCAGTGTGCGCATTTCCTGCATGGTTGCCGCGTATTCCTCGTCGTCGCCCAGCCAGGGTTCGTCACCCTCATGAGTATCGATCAGATGCTCCAGCAATTCGGGGCTTTCCGTGATGATGAAATGGTTGTCGATAAAGCAGAAACAGGGAATGGTGGGCCGCAGTTCCAGGGTCACATTACGCTCATTCTGATTACGCTCATTCTGCTCTGGTCGCTCGATTTCAATTGCGCCCTTGCCTTCGAGTTGGGCTCGCCGTTCACTCCGTCGGTCACGGGCCATTTCTTCCAGGCCTTCTTCGGTACGCCAAATCGTGACACCCTTGTACTCTTCTGTAATCAATGGTTCTTCGTCGGTTTCCTCGGCAATGCGATCGAGGATTTTTCCAACCAGTTCGATGGCCTGCTCCTCGTTTTCCATGCCGACGGCCAGCGCATTGGACTGGCTGTTGAAGTTGCGGGAGTCATTGACGTATTGCAGGAACGTCACGCGACCTTCCAGGTTCTCAATAAAGTCAGCCTGGAAATCGATGCCGATTTCCTCGTTGATGTTTTCCTGAATGCCTTCCTGGAACGTGCCTTCAGCGGTGAAGGTATCGACAATCTTTTCCAATTCGGCCATGAACTGGCGAAAGTCCCAATGGCTGGTGTTATAGGAGGCAACATCAGCAGGAATAAACGCCTCGGGTTCGTAGTAACCCGGTTTGAGCGCAATCATCTCAAAGATCCCGGCGCGCGGGTTGGCCAGCAGCACGTGGCCATGGAACACGCTTTCGTAGTCCTTTTCATTAAACAATGCGGCGCCGCCAATGCCATTCAGGCCGTCAAGTCCCAACGCCGGCAACGCGGCGAAGAACATGCGAGCACCCAGATCCCCGGCTGTAATGCTGCGTGCCAGCATGATGGGATCGACAAAGAACGAAAAGGACATCGGCAATTCTTCCGTGCTCTTGCACTTGTTCATGATGGTGACGAACTTGCGGTTGCCGGCCAGCGTTCGATCATCGGCCGGCGCGGATCCCATCCACCGCGACATCATTTCCGTAAACACTTCTTCGTCGCTGCAAGCCAGAAAGGTTCCCTGGTGCAAGACGTAGTACACGATCTCGTCGGGATCATTGCCACGTACAACGTGATATTCAATTCCGTCGCTGGTGCCGGAATCCAGTTCGGCACCGTCGTCGACGGCCAGTTCGCGACCACGGTCAATCAGATCCTGGGCGACCGGTGATTCCGGATCGACATCCATGATCAACGCGATTACAGGAGATTTGCGTCGCGGCGTGATGACGGCAAAGCAGATTTCTCCCTGGGGCAGCGACAGCAACTCGTCGAGCGGCGTATCACCGACTGCTGCCTGAATGTCTTCCCACGCGGTGCGGGCTTCGGCATACAGATCATTAACCAGCGGCGCGATTCTCTCGTCAGCCAGCAAGCGCCCAAAGTTGGACTCCTGCATGTCGAGGATCATTTCACGGATATCCTCAATTTGGACATAAACCGATGTCCGCTCGGGAAGCAGATCGACAGCTCGGGGGCGAGACTGTGCATTTGCTGTTGAGGTAACAAAAATTGCCGCGACAGCTATCCAGCCTGCCATGGCATTACGAAGAACATTGCGTTGATTCATAGGTCAGGTCTTTAAAATCGTTGTGAATCTGAAAATGGTCCCGAATGTGCGAAATGGCCCGCCCATCCGATGCAATACTTGCCACCATAAAAACCCCCGGTAAGCCTTGCAAGTTTCGTTTAAATGCCGACTTTCGCCGATTATGCGGGCTTGATCTGTTGACGGGGCTCT
>JBPCVB010000411.1:0-2641 GCA_051010855.1 Pirellulaceae bacterium
GCGAGTGGTTGATCAGCATTCACTCGCTGGCGCTTCGTGCTTGTATTGCCAGGCGAATACGACACCCCGCCAGTTCGCCTACCGGGTCGCTTAACGCCGCTCGCGGTTCTGCGGCAGGCGATTGCGGGTGCGATTGCTGTAGATATTGCGGTCAAAAGGCGGAATTGCCACGTCAACCTTTTGGCCTTGCAAACGCAGGACACGTTCAAAGTAAATGAACGGATGGTTGGTCGTCGGGCGTTTTTCACGAACCCAAATCCAGGCGGAATCAACCAGCGACTTGGGGATCTCTTCCTTTTGTACCTGTAGCACGACTTCCAGCACGAAATTTTCCTCGGCCCGCAATCGCGTTTTCAACACGGCTTGCAGTTGGGTCTCATACGCTGAATAGAAGTCATCCAGTTTGGAACGCAATTGCTCCTGACCTCGTTCGGTAATCGGTCCGTTCGGTTCAACTTGCCCCTGCAGGTTTTGCGGCGCGGCGACGAACAACAAGGTACTTAACCAGAACAACGGCAGCACGAATCGAGACATAGTCACACCCATTTTCACGGAGAAATTCGGGGCGACTTGTAGCAACTCACAGCCGATAAACGCAAGCCCGAATGTGAAAGCAACTTGTTGCTGGCTTTATCGGAATCTAACGCGGTGTCGGCGTCCAGTTGAGCCAGCTTGTCGTTTCATTCAATCGATTCTGATGAAAGTCACTCACCGCGTTGCGATGATATTCGCTCCATGAACTGGCGTAATACCCCGTTATCTGAGCCAATGGCTGGGCGACAGGAGCAGCTTGCGGCAGCCCCTGATTCACGACAGGGTCGGATTGAGTCGATGGCGAACCCGACTGCAAGGTGAAGTACAGGCAAATCAGAGCGAGTACGCCCAACGTTTCCAGTACCAGACCACGTGCAAACTGGGCTGCCTTGGTGCGACCCTTGTGACGATTTCGACGAGCTGTGTTGGCATAGCGTGACCGTTTCATGGCTGACTCCTTTTTTGCCTGTCCTTCGTGTGCCTGCGGCGGTCCGATCAATACGAGCAATTCAGATGCCAGGTTCTGATCGACGACTACTTTGACGCCAGTCACGGTGATTTGCTTACTCATGGGATGGTCAGTCAAACCTTGCCGGCAAACCGCTAGCCTCCTGCCGGTTACAATATGTCACCATGTTGATACTCGTTTTGCAGATCTGACACGCCAGCATCCGTCATGGTTGTTCGCGTTAGGCCCTCCAATTCCGGTCTCGTGCATTGGCAAAACAACGAGAGGTTACGATGAAGCAACACTCGCGACGATTGCCTGTCGCGCTGATCCTGATGGCTTTGGCCACGACTTCTGTTCGCGCCCAGGAGAACGAATTAGTTGAGAAGCTGGAATCAACGTGGCATCAGTTGGCGAAGCGGGACATCGAGGGGACCGCGGCCACGTTACATTTGGCCGGTTATGACGGAGATCTGATTGGTTTCCTGCAAAATCGTGTGCACCCCGTTCAGCTGGATGAAGACCGATTCGAGCAGTTGCTGGAGGACCTGGCCAGCGACGACACGGCGACTTGGGAAACTGCGTATCGCGAGCTGGAATATCACGACCCGCGAATTCTGGCAACCGCGACCGCGATTATGGAGCGGGTGCCAATGAATCCGGCACGCAACAGGATGGCGGGGGTGTTGTCCAACTTTTCTCTGGAGACATTCAACGGCGAAGAAACGCAAAGTCAATTCTTTGCGTCACCGGTCCGTCTGCGGGAACTGACCAGCGGACGCTACAACTTTAATGCAGAAACGGCTACGTCCGCTCTGGCGTGGGTTGTAGAGGGTGATTTTAGCAACTGGGAAGCGTCACCATGGTGGACTCGCAAGGCACCATGGAACCAGGCGGCCCGTGCCATTTCGCTGATTGAGTTGCTTGATTCCCCAAAGGCCGACGAGTTGTTACGCAAGTTGGCGGGTGGACACGAGGCCGCTCCAATTACAATGCTGGCCAAACGGGCATTAGCTCGACGCCGGCGGGCACTACAGGAGTTTGACGCGGAAGCGTGCTGGAAACAGCTGCTGCTTGCGGGACAGCCGGCCATCGTGGCTGCTTTGCAGATGGCCAATCACCCGGAGGAATCGATTGCTTTTCTGGAGGACAACCTGCGGCCCGTGGAACTCAGAGAAATGCAGTTCAATTCTCTAGTAACGGAATTGTCCAGTAATGTCGACGCAACCTGGCAACAGGCCTTTGAAGAACTCAAGTACTATGATCCAAGGATGTACGCGGACATCGAAACGATCATGGCCAGCGTCCCCCACAATCCGGAACGTGTTCGGATGGCAGCCCTGCTTGCCAACTGGACTGTGGAGATGCTGGAAGGTCCGGATTCCGTGATTGATGATGATGCCGACGTGCGCTGGTTCAGACAGGACGACGGACAAATCCAGTTTGAGGCAGCAAACCAGGCGTGGATTACACACGAGCATGTCAGCGACCCGGATCAGCTACTGAACACCCTGGTGAACCCGAAGTGGAAAAGGGTGGCCGAGGCCGTTACGATTCTCGAACACATCGGTTCACTTCAGGCGGTCAGTCTGATTGAACGAATGGCGGCTGGAGACGAAGATGCTGCGCCTACGGTTTTTGCCCGTCGAGTACTGGACC
>JBPCVB010000412.1:0-16581 GCA_051010855.1 Pirellulaceae bacterium
GGTTATCCGATACGTGGCAGCAACGCTGGAATCGTTCGCCCACCGAACAGGAACTTGACGGGTTGATCAAACAGTATTTGCGGGAGACGGTGCTGTATCGCGAAGCCGTGTCGATGGGACTGGACAAGGACGACACCATCATTCGACGTCGCATGGCCCAGAAGCTGGAGTTTCTTGCCAACGATCTGATCCAGCCGGAAACGCCCTCCGATGAGGACCTAACAAAGTATTTCGAGGAGAACATCGACCAATACCAGGCTCCGGAACTCGTGACGTTCACGCATGTATTTCTGGATCCGGACAAGCGTGAAAATGCCACACTGGATGATGCCGAACAACTCAAGTCGCAACTGATTGCCGAGGGCAGGGACCCCGCCGACATCAGCGGCGTGGGCGATCCGTTTATGTTGCAGCGGTACTATCCGGAACGACCCGAAAGTGAAGTGGCAAAGCTATTCGGCCGCGAGTTCGCCGCCAACGTGTTGGGACTGGAAACCCGACAGTGGCATGGTCCAGTGTTGTCGGGCTATGGAGTGCATTTGGTTTATGTACACGGGCGTCGCGAGTTTCCTGTACCCGATTTTGACATGGTTGCCGATCAGGTGCGTGAGGACTGGATGAACGCCAAACGCGCTGAGATGAATGACGAGTACATCGACAGTCTGCTGGCTCGCTATACCGTCGTTATTGAAGGGCAGGGCGATGATCAGTTTGGTCTGGCGGGGGATGACGAATGACGGTGGTTCAGACTCCTCGTAAAAGTGTGCTGCGTAATCAACCCTCACCCGGGGCTGCGCCCCGATCTCTCCCGGTCTCGGGAGAGGTGACTGCTGGGCCTTCTACCCTGGGGGGAGAAGGTGGCCGAAGGCCGGATGAAGGGGGTCCAGCGCGGGCGAAACCACCCACCGAAGTCAGTGAAAACCGCAATCCACACCATCAACCCTCACCAGGGGCTGCGCCCCGACCTCTCCTGGTCTCGGAAGAGGTAACAACCTGGCGAACCGAGTCCACCACCCGCTACCTCCTGATACTGGCACTGGCCATCATCCTTGGGATGGTCACCAGCACACGGCTGTTTGGACATGAGATCCGCCCCGCCTTGCTGGAAATCAACGAACGTCAGCCCGGTTTTTTTGACGTGACGTGGAAGGTCCCGGCACTGGGCGACCGCGTGCTGGGATTGGCTCCCGTGTTTCCCGAGGTCATGCAACCGGTGGGCCCACCGTCTCATCACCTTTCGCCCGGCGCCCTGGTGCAATATTTCAGCTTCAAGACCGATGGCCAGCCCATCACCGGTGAAACAATTTTCATGGAAGGATTGTCCGCGCTGCAAATCGATGTGCTGATACGTATCAATCTGGCCAACGGCGATCATCATGCGATCATCCTGCGGCCCAAAACGCCGAGCTATGTGATCCCCGAACGAGCTTCAAAAAGCGCGGTCGCCTGGTCCTACATGAAAATGGGCGTGATTCACATCTTCGAAGGCATCGACCATCTGCTGTTTGTACTGGCACTGGTGATTATCGTGCCCAACATGTGGACGCTTCTGAAGACCATTACCGCATTCACTTTGGCACACAGTGTCACACTGGCTTTGGCCACGCTGGGTTTTGTGCATGTCCCGTCGGGACCGACCGAGGCGGTCATTGCGCTCAGCATCGTATTCCTGGCCGTCGAAATTGTGCGCAGCCGACGTGGCGAATTCAGCCTGACCGCCAAATACCCGTGGATCGTGGCGATGATCTTTGGACTGGTTCACGGTCTGGGATTCGCCGGGGCACTGTCCGAAGTCGGATTGCCCCAACACGAAATCCCGCTGGCCTTGTTGATGTTCAATGTTGGTGTGGAACTGGGCCAGATCGCGTTTGTTTTGGTGATTGTGACCATCCTGGGCGTGTTCCGTTTCGCTTGCAAAAAACTGCCTTCGCTGGCTCCGGTCAGTCGTTGGCAACTGGTCCCCTATATAATAGGCATCGTGGCCGCGTTCTGGACGATCGAACGAACCATCGGTTTTATGGGCCTGGCTTAAACAACTTAAACTTCAACTTTAACGTTAACGACCCACGAACTGCTGATGAGTTAAGGTTAAGGTTTAAGTTAAGGTTAAGGTTGTGCACGGTTACACGCATGTGATTCAAACATGGCTAATCCTGCAACAGGCTGGAAAATCTCGCGAGCGGCAGGCGTTGTGGCTCTGCTGCTATGCGTGTTACTGATCAACCACGGTATCTCGGCATGTCTCGTTTGCATCGTGCCTTACCGCAGCTTGCTGGACAGGGTTGAGTTAAGTGATCGAGTGTTTATTGGCCGGGCCGTGGATGAGTCGCGGGTTACCTGGCAAGTTGAGCAGGGTATCAAGGGCATCGTTGCCACAACGCCCGCCCAACTAATCACGATCGATCCGTCCAAATCCAAAAACGTCCAGCCCGGCGAACTGCACTTGCTTCGTTATTCGCCGCTCGATGAAACATGGATCATCGAGAAGCCGGTCGATGGTGAGTTGACGGGGTTCCTGTCCCGTGCATTGTGGTTTGCAGACAGCCTGAATGAGGATGCGTCCGTTCGCGATCAGGCCCAGTACTATCGTTACTTCTTGCCCTACCTGGAACACGACAATCCGGCGATCGCCGATTCGGCTTACAACAAACTGGCCGCCGCACCCTACAACATATTGCAACTGGTGGGGGCCGAAGCCGATCCCGGTAAGTTGATTTCATGGATCGAAAAACCGCACATCGCCAAAAACCGTGGATCGCTGTATATCACGATGCTCGGTATCTGTGGCGGCCAAAACGAACTGGCGCAGCTGCAACAATGGCTGGACCAGCGCTGGAACGGGAATTCGTCGAGCCACCTGGCACCCATCCTGACGGCCCATGCCGAACTGAACGGCGAGGAAACGTTGTGTTTCATCGAGGAGTCGTATTTCCTCAGTCGCGAACGAACGCTGGGCGAGATCATTGCCGCGGTCGATGCCTTGCGGCTGCACGGATCAGCCGACAGCAATATTGGCCGTGAACGTGTGCTTGCCAGTTTCCATTTGTTACTGAGAGAACGGCCGCAGCTGTTGGAACTGATCATTGACGACTGCAAACAATGGGAAGACTGGAGCATCGCTCCGCAGCTGGCCGAAATTTACCTCAGCGACAAACAGCCGTGGAACAACCAGATGATTGTGGACTTCATGCGTGATTGCCCCGAACCTGCAGCCAAACAGTTCCTGGTGACTATTGCAGCCGATGCGGATGACTAGGCGAAAGGCCCAATCTGGTGTTTGGTAGTTGACGAGGTCACGAGTCCTTCCTGGTCACCGTGCACATTGGGACTCGTCGCCTCGTCCACTCGTCCACTACGCAGGAGTGTCCTCACGCCAAACTTAAACGTCAACGTAAACCTAAACGTCAACCTGCAGTCGGGGAAAGTTTACGTTGACGTTTAAGTTGAGGTTGAGGTTGCAGTTGAGGTTGAGGTTGCAGTTTTCCAGGTCGCTAATCACTCAGCCAGCGCACCATGTGCCGCGTCACCGACTCGCTGGCGTCGCGTTGCACAAAATGACCCGCGCCGGGGATTGTGACAATCGTCAACTCGTTATCGATCCAGTCCCAGGTGCCGTTGAGTCCGGCGGGCAACAGTGCCTGATCGTCCAGTCCGTGGAACATCAGCACCGGACATTGCACTTGCGGCATTGGTGGAACAGCGGCGGCGGCTGTCGGAGCATCTTCCGAATCGGACGGAGCCGAGGTACGTGGATAATTGGCCTTGTAGTAATTCAGCATGCCCTCGATGGATGATCGCTCAAAGGCCTCGACGTATTTCTGACGGGCTTCGGGTTCGGCGACCCAGCCGGCCAATTGTGCGGATTGGATCTTGTCGGCCGCATCTTCCTGCTGAAAGTCCCGGGCGTACTGGCTGTTCTTTTGCTGATCCGGGTTGGTCGATAGTTCGCGAAACAGACCGCGGGGGTGTGGCAGATTCAAAATTACCAGCCGGTCGACCCGGTCGGGAAATCTCATCGTCAGATTCCAGGCCACGGCGCCACCCCAGTCGTGTCCCACAATCACAGCCTTGTCAGCTTCAAAGTGATCAATCACGGCAACCACATCACCGACGAGTTTGGGCATGGCGTACGCCGCGACGCCTTCTGGCTGGTCACTCAGGTTGTAACCGCGCTGGTCAATCGCGACGACCTGGAAATGCTCGGCCAACGCCGGAATCTGGTCCCGCCAGCTGTACCAGTAATCGGGAAAGCCGTGGATCATTACCAGCAGCGGACCCTCGCCGGCGGTCACGTAATGAATCTTCACGCCATCGGAATCCACATGGCCTTCGGTGTACTCAACCCCCAAGGTCTCATCCGATTCCTGGGCCCGAATACCCGACTCAATGATCAAGGAACTTCCGAGGACAAAAACAAGGCCGGACAACACGCTGATTCGAAGAAAATGGTTCATGACGTAACTTGTCCTTTGCTGTAGCGAGCGGCTCTCGTTATTTTGGGAACGTTACCCGGACATCAGAATCGGTTGGTGCGGTTGTTTACGACGGTTTGTGTCGAACCTGAACCTCAACCTTAACTTAAACCTTAACCCATTCCGACTGGCTCGGAGTACCCAGCGTTAAGGGTTAAGGATGAAGTTAACGTTTAGGCTGCAAATGGTATTTCAACCCACATACTCCGCGATCGGATTCTCAATTGGCAAGAACACCTGATGGGTCTGGCTGACAAAAAGAAAATCTGGTCGCGGGCGAAAACCGATCCTCGTATCGGTATCACGCTATGCGCTGCTTTGGCGCTCCTTCTGGGTTTGACAGCCTGGTGGTCCGGGATGTCCGGCAATACTGCCATCATGGCCGGTCTGGCCGCGTTCATGGCCGTTTGCTGGGTGACCGAAGTCGTACCGATTCCGGTGACTTCGCTGTTTCCCCTGGCATTGTTTCCGCTGTTCGGCGTGGCACCAGTGGACGAGGTTGCGGCAAGTTACGGCAAGCCGGTCATCTACCTGTTCCTGGGCGGATTCCTGCTGGCGCTGGGACTGCAACGTTCGGGAGTACACCGGCGTATCGCTTTGTGGATTGTCGACAACGCAGGCAGTCAACCGTCGCGGCTAATCCTTGGGTTCATGCTCGCCAGCGCGGGCCTGAGCATGTGGATCAGCAACACGGCTACCGTGCTGGTCATGCTGCCAATCGCGCTGGCCGTGCTGGAGGAAGCCAAACAAAGTGGTGTCAGCCCACCTGCCTTGTCCAAATTTGGTGTCGCGCTGATGCTGGGGATCGCTTATGCCGCAGACATTGGCGGCATGGCGACTCCGGTGGGCACGCCTCCCAATCTCGTTTTGTTGCAGTTGTATTCTGAACTGGTTCCGGACAAGCCACCGTTGGGATTTGGGCAATGGATGATCATGGGTCTGCCGTTGTCGGCGATTTTCCTGAGCTGCGGCTGGTTGCTGTTAACCAAAGTCGTGTTTCGATTTCCTGGCGAATCTCTATTTGGTGAAACAGATGTCATTCGTTCTGCCAGGGAATCGCTGGGCACCATACGCCGTGATGAGTGGATCACGGTGATCGTATTCATGGTTGCGGCATTTTTGTGGATGACACGCGCAAAATTGCAATTTGGAGCGTTAACCATTCCGGGCTGGCAAAGTCTGCTGGGTCTGGAACTGATGGGTGACGCGTCCGTTGCCATTGCCGCGGCAGCTGTGCTCTTCATGATCCCATCAACCGATCACCCCGGTGAGACCTTACTGACCTGGAAACAGGCAACGGATATTCCGTGGGGTCTGCTCTTGCTGTTCGGGGGCGGGTTTGCTCTGGCCAAGGGTTTTGAGCTAAGCGGATTATCCGAGTCAATTGGTGAGGCGTTGACGGCTTTCAAGGATGTGCATCCCATCGTGCTGGTTGCCACCGTTTGTTTGTGCATTACGTTCTTGACGGAAGTCACCAGCAACACGGCGACGACATCCTTGATCCTGCCCATCCTGGCCGAAGCATCCAGGGCCATGGGCATCGATCCATTGTTGCTGATGATTCCGGCCACGTTGTCGGCCAGTTGTGCGTTCATGATGCCTGTGGCCTCGCCGACTCAGGCGATTGTGTTTGGCAGCGGTTACGTCTCGATTCGCCAAATGGTCCGCGCCGGCATCTGGTTTAACTTGCTGGGCGTATTCCTCGTGACCACGATCTTCATGCTGGTTGCCAAGCCGTTGTTTGGCATCGACTGGTAGCCAGTCCTGCTCCTCCAAATCGTCGTCGTTGTCGTCGTCGTAATCGTCGTCGAAGTCGCTCTAAGTCACCCTCCCTCTGGGAGCTCTTCGTCGAATTTACTGGCTGGTCTTTATTGGTTTGACACCTGACTGGTCACCCTCCCTGGCAGGGAGGGTCGGGAGCGTAGCGACCGGGGAGGGTGGTCTTTTCGAGCATAAAAAACCAGGAACCCTCCCCGCATCCCGACAAATCGGGATTGCGACCCTCCCCCGGGGAGGGTGACAGACAACCCCGACTCCATGAAGAACCCCCCGGTGACCCAAGATGGGAGGGTGACAGTGTAGCGCAGGTACACCATGGTAGCGCGGTGAACAGCCTGCAATTCACCGCCTGGCGGTCGGTGCCACACTAATTTTCCCGATTTTTGCCAGGATTTGACCCTCGCCGGCGAAGATACCAACATGATATCACTTTGATGCCTCTCGAATGAGGCGGCTCCTTTTTGGCGGAAGGCAGGAAAATCGATGAATCAAACCAGTAAAGAACTTCAAGTCACAACCCGTAGCGGCTGGTTAATGCTGGCCGTCGTAATTGCGGTGTTTCTGGCGGGGCTCGTGCTGATCGGGTTCTTTATCTACACGGCTGCCGTTAAGGGAGAACGTGGGCTGGACACCATTCATATCGCGAGTTTCATCGTCGGAATCCTGACGATTGGCGTTGGCGGGCTACTTTGCAACGGATTCTTCACGTTGCAACCCAATGCGGCTCGCGTGCTGATTCTGTTCGGCAAGTACGTTGGCACCGAACGCAAGAGTGGCTGGCACTGGACCAACCCGTTCAACACCAAGCCTCGCGTTTCGATGCGTTCGCGTAACTTCAACACGCAGACGCTGAAGGTCAACGACAAACAGGGTAATCCGATTGAGATCGGTGCGGTCATCGTGTGGAAGGTCTGTGATACCGCGCAAGCCAGCTTTGACGTCGACAGCTATGAGGAGTATGTCGAGGTGCAAAGCGAAGCGGCCTTGCGACAACTGGCCAACAACTTCGCCTACGATCATGGCGAAGAAGGCGAAACCACGCTGCGGTGCGGACTGGAAGAAGTTTCCAACTCGTTGCAAAACGCGGTACAGGCGCGACTGGCCCGGGCTGGCGTGCAGGTTGAGGAAACTCGCATCTCGCACCTGGCCTACGCACCGGAAATCGCCAGTGCGATGCTCAAGCGGCAGCAGGCCGAAGCAATCATTGCTGCCCGGCAAAAGATCGTGCATGGTGCCGTCTCCATGGTGGAAATGGCCCTGACCGAGCTGGATGAGGGTGGCGTGATTTCGCTGGATGAGGAGCGCAAGGCTTCGATGATCAGCAACCTGCTGGTCGTCCTGTGTAGCGAAAGCGAAGCGCAGCCTGTACTCAACACCGGCACGCTGTATCAGTAACCCTGACCGATTTGCATGACTGGCCCGCCCCCGATTGGGCGCGGGCCGGCATTCGTTTTTGACGTATCGGCCTGACTTCATGGCAAAATCGCAAAAAAGAAAGTCGTTTCCGCTTCGCATGTCGCAGGACGTGTACGACGAATTGCGTCGCTGGGCCGATGAAGACATGCGCAGCGTCAATGCACAAATCGAGTATCTGTTGAGAGAAGCGATCAATCACCGAAAAGGGAAACGACCCGGTTCTGCGAAGAATGATGGCAAATCGGGAAAACGCAGCTCGCGGCAACGCAAATCGAAAAGTTGAGATTGCGGAATTGCCTGGTATAAAATGGAGACCGACAGACGCAAGTCATCTTTTCCGGAATCAGGTCCCACATGGCGGAACCCGGCAACAGAGGAAGCCAGGACGCGATCGGCGGTAGCCGCTTTGGCACTCGTTCACAAACCGCCGGGATCGATACCCAACGACTCTATCTTTCATTGATCGAGGAACTGCCGGCGCTGGTTTGCTGCAAGGACATCGAAGGACGTTTTACCGTCGTCAGTCGCTCGTATGCAGAGATGTTGGGCGTGCAGCCCGTGGAAGTGATCGGGAAAAGCGATTTCGACTTCTATTCACGCGAACTGGCCGAAAAATTTCGCCTTGAAGATCAGCAGGTTCTGGAAACCGGTGAAATGTTGATCTCGACGGAGGAATCACGCCGCGATGGCCGGGAGCGATATTTCGCCTTACGCAAGGCTCAAGTGCATGACTCTGACGGGAAAGTCGTCGGTGTGCAAACGATCTTTTGGGATATCACCGACGAACATCTCGCCGAAAAGTCGCTGCAGGGTGAACGCGACATGCTGCAGACAATCATGGACAATTTGCCCGACTTCATCTATGTGAAGGACATCGACGGGCGTTACGTCGTGATCAACGATGCGGTACGGAAGATTCTGGGAGCTGCCACGATCGGCGACGTGGTGGGCAAGGCCAATTACGATTTCCTGCCCGAGGACCAGGCTTCGGCCGAACGCGCTGATGACGATCTGGTGATCCAGACCGGAGAAGCGTTAATCGAGCGTGAAGAGTGCATGAAAGATCGGGACGGCAATAACCTGTGGGTGCTCACCTCCAAATTGCCGTTACGCGACAGCGAAGGTCAGGTTTCCGGACTGGTCGGCATCGATCGCAACATCACCCACCTGAAGGAATCGCAAGCCGACTTGCGCTCCGCCAGAGACATGGCTGACGAAGCGAACCGCGCCAAAGGCGATTTTCTCGCCAATATGAGTCACGAAATTCGCACACCGATGAATGCCATCATCGGCATGACCGACCTGTTGCTGGAAACGCAATTGACGCAGACCCAACGCGAATACCTGAGCATGGTGCAGGACTCCGGTGAAGCGCTGTTGTCGCTGATCAACGACATTCTTGACTTCTCAAAAATCGAAGCCGGCAAACTGGAACTGGAATCGGCTGTCTTTGACATTCGTGAATGTCTGGGTGACACCATGAAGTCACTGGGCCTGCGCGCCTATCAAAAAGGCCTGGAACTGGCCGTCAATATCGATCCCGCCATCCCCGGATTTCTGATTGGCGACCCGGGACGCATTCGCCAGATCGTGGTGAACCTGATCGGCAACGCCATCAAATTCACCGAACATGGCGAAGTCGTTCTGGAAATCGAGATGGAGTCGCAAACCGATGACGAGGCCACCCTGCATTTCTCGGTGACCGATACCGGAATCGGCATTTCTCAGGATCAGTGCGACAAGGTGTTTGGCGAGTTTGAACAGGCAGACGCCTCGACCACGCGACGTTTTGGCGGCACAGGACTTGGTTTGGCGATCTGTGCCCGACTGGCCGGCATGATGAACGGCCGAATCTGGGTGGAAAGCGAATTGGGCAGGGGCAGCAAGTTTCAGTTCACTGCCGTCGTAGGCGTCGATCACACCCGGCAAAAACAGGTAGTGCCCGAACACATGGTTTCCATTAGCGGCATGCGAGCCCTGGTCGTGGATGACAATGCCACCAACCGGCGAATCTTCAAGGAAATGCTGACCAGCTGGGGCATGTTGCCGGCGACCGCATCGGGAGCAAGTCAGGCAGTCCAGGTATTGCGTGACGCGAGGGAAGAACAGGATCCGATTCAGCTGGTTGTCTCCGACGTGAATATGCCCGACCAGGATGGCATTTCGCTGGCGCGACAGATTCTTGACGAGAAACTGCTCCCAGGCTCCTCCATTATCATGCTTACCTCCGGCGCTCGGCCCGAAGACGGCAACTCGCTTAAAAGTATCGGCGTGAATCAGTATCTGATGAAACCGATCAAGCAATCGGAACTGTTCACCGCAATGGTGGCGTCGCTGGGCGAAACGGCTGGACCGGCAGCGCAAGTCGATGCCGAAATCCCGGCTTCCACGACCAGCGAGACCGGATCGCTGAAAATTCTGCTGGCTGAAGACAACATTGTTAACCAGAAACTTGCCCTCGGTATCCTTGGCGGACTCGGCCATCACGTGACGGTCGTGGACAATGGACGGGCGGCGGTCGAGGCGATTGGATTGCACCCGTTTGATTTGGTGCTGATGGATGTGCAGATGCCGGAAATGGACGGACTGGATGCCACACGCGAGATACGCCGCCGCGAGATCACCAGCGGAACCCATGTACCGATCGTCGCCATGACGGCTCACGCCATGAAGGGTGATCGCGAGGCCTGTCTGGAAGCCGGCATGGACGACTACCTGACCAAACCAATTCGGCTGCAGCATATTTCCGGCAAGCTGCATGAGTTATTCCCCTACGGCGCGGCGCGGCCAGATTCCTCGGTCTCCGACAATCACGAGGCGGGAGCGGAATTGATTCAGTGGGAGATGGCGTTGAAGAGTGTCGGTGGCGACAAACAACTTTTTCGCGAAGTCATCCAGGAGTTTCTCAGCGACACGCCCCGTCTACTGGCCGCTGCGCAGGAAAATGCCCGACAAGGCGATGTGGAAGCACTCGGCGCGACCGCGCATTCACTCAAGGGATCGCTGTTGTTCCTTCATGCGCACACCGCGTTCGAGTCAGCTCACCGAATCGAGTTGACCGCTCGCACCGGCGATGTCGAACAGGCTCGCCAGGAACTACAAGCGTTTGAGGAGCCTTTCGGCACGATCTGCCAGTTGCTCCAGTCATGGTTGCAGGCTCAGCCTCGCGGCTAATGCGTGGCATTCTGGTGGTGCATCGGTGGTGATTTTCACCAGAAGCCTTCCGGAAAGTTTGCCTGTCTACTCTGGCTTAAAGCAAATCGTGCAGGATTGACAAAACACTGTTTTTTGTGAGCCCAATCGGCAGCTCAAATCCCTTGAACATGTAGCTGCCAGGCCAAGGCCGAAAAAACACACCACGAAATTGCTGCTTGCGGCGTTTTGGCCCGTAAATTACTATCTGCAGTCATCTCATCGCGCGTTTTCGCACTACCATCAAGGGGGACTGGTATGAAGGTACGGTGTTTCTCGTTCGCATTCTGCGCTGCGTTATTTCTATTCTCATTTGTCTCTGTGCAACCGGTTTCAGCCCAATTTGCCGGACAGACCCTGGAAGAATTCAAACAGGCATTTCCCGGAGCCCGTTTTTATGGCTCGCAGTTTTACCAGCCACAGGGTGTGGATGACGAATCCAGCTCGATGACCTCGATTTATGGCACCATTCTGGCGACCGGTACGACGCCCGAAGAAAGTGCCTGGAATCACGTCAGTCAGGTTGCCCCGATGCTGGGCGAAAACTTTGGAACTCTGGTTCCGCAAATCAGGGAGAGTGGCGAAGTTACCCAGGGTGTGATGTTCAACCGCGGCACCGGCGCACACAAGTTTCACGTATTGCGATTCGACCAGTACGTTAACGACATCCCCGTTTTTCGTTCCGGCGCCGGATTTTTGGTGCGCAACGTCGATGGCAACCCGCTCGTCATGTCGGCCTTTGATGTCAAGGACATGGCGGGAGCAGAGATTTCTGCCAGCGGCCGACCGGAGGTCAGCAAGGCCATGTTGGGCAACGTGGCAGCGCTGATGAACGAACAGCCAGTCGAGCGTTCCGTCCTCAAGCGTGAGCGCCGACGCGAGGTGCCTCGCATCATCACGGCAGACGCCGAATACACCGTATTTGCCGGCACGTCCGAACAGCGTGCGGAACCGGAACTGGCCGTTCAATTCATTGCCAGTCGCGGCTCACAAAAAACATTTCCCGATTATCACAAGTACCTGATCGTGGCTTCGGCTTCGTCTGGCGAAATTCTGTATTCCGAGTCCCTGATTTGTTTTTGCTCCAATTGCATGATCAATGTGCAGGGGAATGTCGCCGGCCGGGCGACCGATGGCCTGAACGCACTTGAATGCGATCCAGAAGTGTCGATGCCGTTGCCCTATGCCGAAGTCAGCATCAATGGCGGCAGTACGGTTTTCGCGGATGCCAATGGCAACTTTGATATCCCGCACGGCGGCAGCTCCAGCGTTACAGTCACATCTCGCTTGCGTGGTCTGTGGTTTGAGGTTTTTGATGAAGCCAACGGAAACGCCACGCCGGTCATTTCACAGTCGGTGACCCCGCCGGGACCCGTGAATTTCCTGCACAATCCGACCGCCAACAACGATCTGATGACGGCCAACGTCAATGCCTACGTTGAGGCCAATCGAGTTCGCGACTTTGTGCTGCAATACGAACCCACTTTCCCGGTGATCGCCAACCAGCAGGGCTTTAATATCTTCACCAACATCGCGTCCAGTTGTAACGCGTTCTATGACGGCTCGTCGATCAATTTTTATCAGAACGGTGGAGGCTGCAACAACACGTCCTTCTCGGATGTGGTGCATCACGAATACGGACACCATCTGATTAACGTGACCGGTAATGGCCAGGGTCAAATGGGCGAAGGTTCCGGCGACGTGTTGGGTGTCCTGATTCAGGACGATCCCATACTCGGTCAGGGCTTTTCATCCTGCGGCTCGGGCATCCGGAATGCCAACAACAACAAACAGTATCCGTGCAGCGGCGGTATTCACGATTGTGGCCAGCTAATTTCCGGATGTGTGTGGGATACGCGGAATCAGCTGATCGTTACCGAACCCGAAAGCTATATCGACATCTCGGCCCAGCTATTCCTGGGCATGTTGATCCTGCGTGGTGACATGACACCCGGTGACCAGACAATCAGCCCGTTCATTACGGTCTTGTATCTGGAACTGGATGACGATGACGGCAACATCGGTAACGGCACACCTCATTACAACGAGATCGCTGCCGGATTCGGAGCCCACAATATGGATGCTCCACCCATCGAGCTGCTCGACTTTAATTATCCCAACGGCTTGCCGGAAATGATTCCGCATACCGGTGGTGTGGCGTTTGACGTGGAAGTTCTGCCTGTTAGCGAGAGTCCCGCATCGAGCAGCGGCATGTTGTTCGTCGATACCGGTTCGGGTTTCGTCGGCTATCCGATGAACGAAGTGTCAACCAACGTCTATGAAGCGGACTTCCCGTCTGCCGAATGCGGCGATATCGTGCGTTATTATGTCGAGGCTTCCACCACAGGTGGCAATACGCAATCCGATCCCGCGAATGCACCGGCCGAGTATTTTGAGGCACTGATTGGCAGCGAAAGCGAGTTCGCATTCGCTGATGACTTCGAATCCGATACCGGTTGGTCCGTCAGCGGCAATGCTGTTGATGGTCAGTGGCAACGTGGCATTCCCGCGGGTGGCGGCGATCGCGGTGATCCGGCCACGGACTACGACGGGTCCAGTCGCTGTTACGTGACTGACAACGTTGATGGTAACTCCGACGTCGATGGTGGCAGTACGATCCTGACTTCGCCTGTCATCAATGCCTCGCAAGGCCCCAACGAGGTCGGCATTCTTTCCTACAGTCGCTGGTATTCAAACAACACCGGTGACTCGCCCGAAGCTGACGTGTTCGTGGTGGAAATCTCCAACAACGGTGGCTCGTCCTGGACCAGCCTCGAAACGGTCGGTCCCTCGGGTGTGGAGGTTCGGGGTGGCTGGTTCAACAGGATGTTCAAGATCAGTGACTTTGTTGCACCGACCAGTCAGATGCGACTGCGGTTTACGGCTTCCGATCTGGGCGGTGGTTCCATCGTTGAAGCGGGTGTCGACGCGGTGCAAATCAAGATGGTCTCGTGCGCCGAACCGATTATCGTTCCATCAGGTGGCAAGACGGCCGACGGCGTAGTCAGCAGTGGTCAGCTATCCGACGTGTTCGACAGCGATGACGGCTACCTGGCCATCGATCCTGAACCAACCAGCAATCCGTTCAAGCAAAAGATCGAGTACATCGTCCAGCAGTCCATCAATACGGCCACACCGACCCAATTCCGCTTCCGGATGGAAGCCAAATTGCTCGGTGGTCCGGCCGGCGATGTGTTGCAATCAATGGAACTGTTCAACTACAACACCAGCACTTTTGAAATTGTCGATCTGCGAGCCATGGCAGTGACCGATACGGTTGTTGACTGCACGGCGACCGGAGACCTGTCACGCTTTGTGTCTCCGGGGACCAACGAAATCACGGCCATGGTCACCTTCAACAGTTTCGACTGGGTGGGTACACCGTTTTTCTGGTCCGCGGAGGTCGATCAGATCGTGTGGATCGTTGAATAACGAACTGCCCTGACTTAATTTGCGATGCCACGTCCCGCTAACAACTTGTTTGCGGGCGTTTTTGTTTAATATAGATTGATCGCCGTTTGTGTCGGAGGATTGCCATGATCAGGAAACTATCGATCGTTCTCGTCCTGCTGGTCACCGGGTGGTTGCTGTCGATACCTTCCTGGCTGCAGGGGCAAACCTTTCCCAGTCATGAAGTCAAAGTGCGGGTTGACTCGGGATCTCTCTACCATCAAGGCGAAGAACCAGAAGTCGTCTGGAGTACGGAAGTTCGCGTGAGGGACGCCCAGTGGGTTCGCCTGCAGTTCGATCAACTGGTTCTGGCGCACGACCCGGTGGCGAACACCAGCTCCACGCTGCGGATAACCTCACTGCAGGATGGCGCGGTGCAAATCCTGCGCGAAAAGTCTGCTCGCCAATGGCGTAACACCAGCGCCTATTTCAACGGTTCAGGCGTCCGGCTGGAATTGGTTGCCTGGCCCAACGGACGAATGAATCGCGTCACGGTGAATTCAGCGATTGCCGGCGACAAACCGGAGATTACGCGGGCGAGATCGATCTGCGATGTACTTGATGATCGGGCCTTGTCGAGTGACCCGCGTGTCGGCCGTACCGTTCCGGGTGGTTGCACAGCATGGCTGTTCAACGATCGTACCAATTGCTTGCTGACCGCTGGTCATTGTGCTTCGTCGACAGACGTTATCGAGTTTAATGTACCGCTTTCCAGTTCCAGCGGTTCCTACAACCACCCCGGTCCGGAACACCAGTACCCGGTTGATCCGGATTCAATGCAGTTCGTCAACGGCGGAGTCGGTAATGACTGGTGTTACTTCGGCTGTTTTGAAAACTCCAACACGGGGCTGACTGCATTTGAAGCCCAGGGCAGTTCTTTTCAATTGGTGTTGCCGCAACCAGTCGGTGGAGGAGATACGATTCGAATCACGGGTTACGGCACGACCTCCGCTCCCGTGAATCCCATGTGGAATGGCGCGCAAAAGACGCATACGGGTCCTCATTCGATCTTTACCGGATCCGAGCTGGGTTACCGAACCGATACGACGGGCGGCAACTCCGGATCACCGGTGATCTACGATAATGATGGAACGGCGATTGGCATCCATACGCACGGAGGCTGTTCATCCGGCGGCGCAGGAACCAACGCAGGCACCGGTGCCAACAACCTCGGATTTCAGCAAGCCCTGGCCAACCCCCTTGGAATTTGTCGGGCAACCCTGGAATTTGCATTTCCCAATGGACGTCCGGAAACACTTGATCCGGCTGGCGGTACCACGATGCGAGTTGTGGTGAGTGATGGTGGTGAAGTCCCGCAACCGGGAACCGGGTTATTGCATGTAAATGATGGCAGCGGATTTCAGGCCTTTCCCATGACACAGGTCAGCCCCAACGTCTACGACGCCGTCTTTCCGGCAACCGTATGTGGCGAGGTGGTTCACTTTTACGTTACGGCGGAAAACGTCCTGGCCGAGGTGTTTTCCGATCCGGCCGATGCTCCGGCATCGGACTATACCGCTTTGAGTGCGCACAACAGCTCCGGTGTGTTCCTTGACAACTTTCAGTCCAATCTGGGCTGGTCCGTATCGGGTAATGCCAGCGACGGGCAATGGCAACGTGGTGTACCAATCGGCGGTGGTGATCGTGGCGATCCGCCCGCTGACGGCGATGGCTCGGGCAGTTGCTATGTGACTGACAACGTTGACGGGAATTCGGATGTGGACGGCGGCAGCACAATTCTGACATCGCCCGTCATCGACGCATCGGTCACTGGCGGACAGGAAGCCATCCTTTCGTACTATCGCTGGTATTCCAACAATACCGGCAGTGAACCTGAAGCTGACGTGTTTGTGGTGGAAATCTCCAACAATGGTGGCTCGTCCTGGACCAACCTGGAAACAGTGGGGCCGACAGGCAGTGAAGTTGGTGGCGGCTGGTTCAAAAAACATTTCCGGATCAGCGACGTACTGCCGCCCACCAGTCAAATGCGTTTACGGTTTACCGCGTCGGACGTCGGTACTGGCTCGATCGTAGAGGCTGGAGTCGATGGCGTTCAAATCCAGATCGCCGAATGTGATCCGCCGGTAACCGTTCCGTCTGGCGGCAAGACGGCCGACGGCGTGGTCACGGGTGGCCAGCTGTCCGATGTTTTCGACAGCGATGACGCCTACCTGGCAATCGATCCGGAACCAACCACAAACCCGTTCAAGCAAAAGATCGAGTACATCGTCCAGCAGTCCATCAACACGGCCACACCGACCGAGTTCCGTTT
>JBPCVB010000413.1:0-2776 GCA_051010855.1 Pirellulaceae bacterium
GTCACAGTCGAGCATTCGGTACGAATACAAGCACGAAGCGCCAGCGAGTGGTTCTCTTGTACATAACTACTCGCTGACGCTTCGTGCTTGTAGATTCTCCGGTGCCCTGTGAAAAACCTGCAGCGACATTGAATTACAATGGTGCTTTCGCCGTTGTGATCAACGTGATCCCGTAACCCACCTTTCGCCTGTGAACGAACGACCGGAAACCAATGAACGTACATACCAGCTGGCTTGGCCCCGCAATCGTCCTGATGTTCGCAATCTCGATCGGAGCCCAGGAACAAGCGCCTGATGCACCGGCAGATCAGGAATCCGCCACCAGGCCCGAGCGGAATTCAAACGACGATTTTGCACGCAAGATCGATGTGCAATCGTCCGTTGTTACCGAACACGAAGTCACCATTAACGGCCAGCGAATTCCTTACACGGCAACGGCCGGAACGCAGCCGGTATGGGACGAAGACGGAAATCCGGTCGCCACTCTGTTCCATACCTACTATCAGCGCAGCGACGTAGAGGATCGCGACCGGCGTCCGCTGGTCATCTCTTTCAATGGCGGTCCCGGCTCTGCTTCAGTCTGGATGCACCTGGCCTACACGGGCCCGCGTATCCTGAAAATCGATGATGAGGGATATCCCATTCAACCCTACGGCGTCCGCGACAACCCGCATTCGATCCTCGACGTGGCCGACATCGTGTTTGTGAATCCCGTGAATACGGGTTACTCCCGGATTGTCGACCCGGATGCTGACCCAACGCAATTCTTCGGCGTCAATCAGGACATCGAGTACCTGGCCGAATGGATCAATACATTCATCACCCGTGCCAATCGCTGGAACTCGCCCAAATACCTGATCGGCGAGAGTTACGGAACGACACGCGTTAGCGGACTGGCGTATGCACTGCAAAACCGACAATGGATGTACCTGAACGGAGTGATTCTGGTGTCGCCTACCGGATTGGGGATTGAGCGGGATGGTCCGGTCAACGCCGCGAATCGTTTGCCGTATTTCGCGGCGGCTGCGTGGTATCACGAACAGTTACCCGATGACCTGCAAAACCAGGACTTGCTCGAGGTGTTGGAGCAGGCCGAGCAATACACGATCGACGAGTTGCTACCGGTAATGGCCAGAGGAGCATGGGCCAGCGAGCAGGAGGTCAATGATGCCATCGCAAACTTCTCGCGATTTTCCGGACTCAGTGAACAGGTCATTCGTCAGCACAACCTCGATGTGCCGACAGGATTCTTCTGGAAGGAGCTGCTACGCGACGAGGGTCAGACCATTGGCCGGCTTGATTCACGCTACAAGGGACTCGATCGTCAGGACGCTGGCGACAGTCCGGACTTCAATTCCGAACTTGCTTCGTGGCTGCATTCGTTCACCCCGGCCATCAATCACTACTTTCGCAACGATCTGCAGTATGAAACCGACATCAAATACAACATGTTCGGTCCGGTGCGGCCATGGGATCGCGAAGGTGACGAGACTGGCGAAAACCTGCGGCAAGCCATGGCCATGAATCCATTTCTCAAAGTCATGTTCCAGAGCGGCTACTACGATGGTGCCACAACCTACTTCAATGCCAAATACACCATGTGGCACCTGGACCCGGGTGGCAAGATGAAAGACCGCTTGAGTTTCAAGGGATATCGCAGCGGCCACATGATGTACCTTCGCGCCGAGGATCTGAAAAACGCCAACGACGATATCCGCGCCTTCATCGAAAGTGCCACGCCTGTCGAGGGCGAACCGGCCCGATACAAATAGTTTGGACCAGGCCCGCGCCGGTTCGCATTCCCGAAAAACCCTGCAATAATGCGGGCTGACTTGTCACTTCCCGCACCGTTCCTCAACGCCAGGCAGGATCGCCATGAATTTTCGAATTCCAGTTGTCGTCGCCGTGCTGATCTCCGTTTCGTCATCCGGTTTGGTGCTGCAAGCACAGAGCACCGAATTGTTTAACGGCAAGGATTTGGCGGGCTGGCATGTCGATGTGCCGCAAAAGGATGACGATCCCGAGACGCCTGACACCTTCATCGTGCGTGACGGCAACCTGGTTAGTCTTGGCGCGCCCAACGGTCACCTGATTACCGATGATGAATTTGAGAATTACCGCCTGCATGTCGAATACCGGTTCGCCGGCGACCCGGGTAACTGCGGCGTGCTGGTTCACGCATCTACTCCGAGGGCACTGTATTCGATGTTTCCCAAGTCCATCGAAGTGCAAATGAATCACGAACACGCGGGTGATTTCTGGTGTATCGTCCAGGATATCACCGTGCCCGATATGGTCGAGCGACGGGGGCCCAAAGAGAACTGGGGCATTACCGAAGGCAAGGCGCGACGGATTGTCAACTTGACCGACGGTTCCGAAAACGCGGTGGGCGAGTGGAACACGATGGTCATCGAGTGCGTCGGGGATCAAGTCAAGGTGTGGGTCAACGGTGACCTGGTCAATCACGGCCGCGATTGTACCGCGAGCAAGGGCCAAGTTGCCCTGCAGGCCGAGGGCAGTGAAGTCGAGTTTCGCAAACTGACACTCACTCCAATCAGCGAACTGTCGAACGCAGGGCCGTAAGCGTTCTCTCAATCTCGCCGAGACCAGTCAGAGAGCATGCTGAACTGGATCTTTTCCAGATCGGGCGCATCTACAAACAGCTCATCCACCTGGGCCAACGCTTCCTGCAGATAGGGCATTTGCATGTGTTCCTGCCAGGCGGCTTCCGAAGCCCAGTTTTCGTACAGGACGAATCGGCCGGGCTGGCCACTGC
>JBPCVB010000414.1:0-7939 GCA_051010855.1 Pirellulaceae bacterium
GTCTGGCTGCGAATCGCGACCTCATCCTTGATGGAGCGGCGTCTCACATGCCCGGCGATCGTCACCGTGCCGCGTTGCGGAGCCAGGACGCCTGCCATGACACGCAACATGGTCGTCTTGCCCATGCCGTTGGGGCCAAGCACGACTGCCAGTTCGTTTTCCAGAATGTTAAGCGAAAGGTCTTTTAGAATCGGACGCACGCCGTAGTGCTGCGTCACGTTGTCCAGCTGAATCATAGGCAGGTTGTTCTATTCGTCTTCTTCTACATCGTCCAGCTTGAGCAACTCGATCTTGCGAAACTCGACCGGATGGCTTTCCGATTGCAGCGAGATCGTTCCTTCAAATAATCGAACATTGCCGTCGACGATGAGCTTTAGTGCATGGGCATCGTCCGGATCCAGTTGCGGTTTCTGATACTCCAGCACAACGTTTCCGTCGATGGAATGGCGAATGACCTCGTCACCACGCACTTCGATTTCCACGGTGACCCACTGGTCGAGTGGGAAGGTTTCGCTGGTGGAATCCCGGCAATGTTGCGTCACCAGTTCACCGTTCATTTCGTAATGGGTGCCGGGTGTGCAGACATTGGCCGTTGGACGGTCTCCCGTTCCATCATCGGCCAGTAACTGTACTTCGATGGAAACCGGAAAATCCTGGTCTTTTTCCATCGATTCCGGGTGCTGACCGTGCAGCATCACGCCGCTGTTGCTGATTGCCCAACCGGGTCCGCCGTCGACTTGTTCGCCCGTGAACCGGTATTCGACGCGCAGACGATAATGCGAAAGTGATTCCTGATAGAACAGATGCCCGAACCGTTGCTGGAACCCATCATTGTAGGCGTCGTAGGCGACCTTCAGCACACCATCCTCAACGCGAAAAGTGTTGCCGAAGTTCTCGCCTGATTCGTAGCCGCGGATCTTGGGCGTCCAACCTTCCAGGTCCTTGCCGTTAAAGAGGGGCACCCATGGTTCCGGGACCCCGGCCAAACCCGCTTCTATATGCCTGCGTAGCGTGCCGAGTTGCTCTTCAATCCGGGATTTCAGCTGCCTCGCGGCTGCGACATCGTCAGCCTGGTCTGGTGAAATATTTAGTTCATCGATTTGCGTCGCGATTTCACCCAGCCGCGTTTCGACCACCGTCATGAACTCAAAGTACGACAGCTTTTCCTGCTCGAATACCTTCAGCTCGTAGGATGCAACCACCAACTCGTCTGTACGGTCGGCCAGCTGTTCCTCGAGCTTGTGTTCTAGCTGGGTTACGAGATCCCATGCCTCGGCACGTTCCTTAAACGAAAACGTCTTTTCATTTATTTCAACGTCGTCCACAATCTGGCTGGGTTCACTCAGGACTTGCTTGCGTGTCTGGACCGCAGCAAGTGCCGATTCGGCTTCCGTTCGTTCGCGTTCCAGTCGCGGTAAATGGCTGACAATCTCTGCCACTTGTATTCGTCGTTTAACGAATTGATCCTGTTGATGGGCAACCTCCCCCTGCAAATCCATCATTAGCTGATGTTGATGCCTGAATTCATCATCCTGAGCTTCGATCAATCCCGGGCAGCTAAAACCGAACCAGGCCGCGGCGATCAACGAAATGAAAGATAGTCGTTTCATGGCGTAATTCCGTGAACGTGTGCAAAAAAAAACCCGCCACTGGGGCGGGTTTGAGGATAACACAAAAACTACCGCGATGCGGTTTCGGCATCGCCGGTCGAAGCAGGCTCGCCCGCCTCGGCGGCATCCTTGTGGATCAGGATGGCCACAGTCTTTAGCCGCACATAGGCTTCGGACATGTAAAGATAGCCGTCATGCGGACCGGTTTCACCCCATGAATTCTTGATGATGTAGTATTTAGTGCCATGCTGGTCGCGGGCGATACCGACCAGGTGCATCAGATGATCGTCGGTGGTCGAGTATTCCTCGAATGTCTCCTGACGCATCTCCTGGGTCACGTCCAGTTCATCTCCGGGAACCGTCAACGCGTCGCGGCGACCTGGATCGGCCGGCAGTACCGCCACGCCTTTGGAACCGGAAAACCCTTTTTCGCTGACGTCTCCATCCCAGGCGACGGTGTAACCATTGGCAATGGCGTTGTCGATGATGTCGACCAGTTGATCAATCGGCACGTTGTGGAAGGAGCCGTTGGAGAAGTTGTCAGGGATTTCCAGAACGAACGGCCTGTCAAATGGATGGTGGGTGTACGACGTGTAGCTGACGTAGTTATCGGCGTTGAAGCCTACATGCTCGGCAAATGACTGGGGTGTGTACGTTTCACCCTGATAACTGAATTCCTGTGGCGAATCACCCAGGTAGGTGTCGAGCACCGCCTGGAATGCTTCGTCCCAGTCGTCACTGAGTCGACGTTGTTGGACGAGGGCCTCTAACATGCCTTCCAGCACGGCGGCCATCTCGGAGTGATTGTGCGATTCGGCGCCGTTAATCAGGCCGGAATAAACTTCATCCGGCACCAGCCCGTGTCGCCCTGCCGCGTTGATAAAGTCGTGGGCCAGCGCGCCTTCACTGAAATTGGTCTTGCCTTTCCTCAGCAGGAAATTGCGGGCCTTGTCGTTGTAGATATTCTTGACCACGAACATTTCCGACAGCTCGTGCAAGCCTTTGCCTTGCCGAATTAACTCCGACTCGATGAAGGATGCGGTGGCAAAGCACCAGCAGGTTCCCGTTTGGCCCTGGGTCTCGACGTCTGTGCACTCGAGGCTTTTCTCGACCGTGAACGTGTATTCACGAGGCAACTCCTCCTCGGCCTGTTCTTCGGTCTCCTGATTTGCGATATCGGGTTTGTTAACGTCGTTTTGGGCAAACAGCGCAGGCGACGGGATCCCCGCGGCCAACATTACCAACACACAAAACAATGACAGGCGGATTTTCATGGTGACCTCAAACCTGTGAAAAAACTTCAAAACCGGTGCAGGGAAATTAAACGTCAGGCTTCCCTATTCTACTCCATCGGGGGCAGTCTTTGACACAGTAGTTTGCAACTCCGTGTCGTGAGGCCTGACATCAACGGACCGTATGCTGTGGAGTTGCCATGGGCCGTATATACTTGCCGTGTTTCGTATGAATGGTGGCCAGGGCGACCGAATCGGTCTTGAACAGGACAGTAGCGGATGGGCAGACGAAGGCGAGATCCCCGCGACGAATACGCCGACTATTATGATGAATCAGTCCGCGAACCGGCTCGTCGCAAACGCGTGCCCGGGACACGACTGAGTTTGCCGCCGGCGGCATTGCATTTGTTCGTCCTGCTGGTTGTAGGTGCCTTGTTGCTGGGGTTTTTGCGTCTGGTGACCGATCAACTGATGTTCGAAAAAACACTGCAGGCACTCGTGGCACCCGTTGGCCTGGTTTGGCTGGGATTGTTTCTAATCGCTTACTTCAGCTTGCTCCGCAAACAGGGATTGGTCGCGTTGTTGGCGGTGGGTTGCTGGTTGTTGCTGACCCTGGCTGGCAATTCACTGGTGCAGAACTGGCTGGCTGCCTCACTGCAAAAAAGTTACATGGACTTTGATATCCAGCAGATGGAACGCTACGACGTGGTGCTGGTACTGGGCGGTGGCATGGTTACCGCGCCGTCTGGCAAGGCACAACTTGGTTCAGCAGGGGATCGCGCGCGAATCGCGGCGCAGTTGCTTTTGCTGGACAAGGCCGAACGCGTGATTTGTTCCGGGATCAGCGGTTTACCACTGGCCGAAGATGAATTGACGCAAGCCGACGCCATGGAGCAGTGGTTGTTGTCACTCGGTATTCCCGAGAACAGGATTTTGAAGATCGGCGGACACAATACGTTTGAGGAGATTCAGGCATTCGACAAGTGGTTGACTCAAAACAATGGAGGCCAGTTAAGCAAAGGCATCCTGACCTCGGCCTGGCATTTGCCACGCGCCATTCGACTGGCTGAGGCCGTGGGGGTTGAGGCACAGCCAGTTCCGGCCGATTTTGTCAACACGCGGTTTCATCAGACGCCTTATCTATTGATCCCCGGTTCGCACAACCTGGAGCGCGTGACGGCGTTTGCCAAAGAGTATTTGGCCAGCATTTTCGGACGCTAGGACATGACATCCGTGTAGCTGTAGTGGACGTCGGCAGACTTCCGACCCGATTCAGCTAATCGGAAGTCTGGCGACTTCCGCTACTTGCCTTGCCAAAAAAAACGGAAGTCGAACGACTTCCGTTTGGTGATTTAATTTTGGTCAGCTGCCTGACTACGGTTCCATACCGGTCAACTGAATGAACATGTTGGCGATCGTATTCGTCAGATTCGTATCTGCGGGTTGCCACATGCTGCGAGCCAGGTCAAATGCGATGATCGAGCCGAGCGTCACCATGACCAGCGCAAGTGCCAGCGACAATACGTTGAACAACGTGTACGGCGTCTCGGGAGCGGCCGCCACAGTCGCCATACCTGCTGGCTGGAACGAGGTGTCTTCCAACATGGCTGGTGCCGTATCCTGGAAACCGACCGAGTCTTCAGCGCCCAGCATCGTGGGTGCGGAATCGTCGGTGTAGATCGCCGAATCTTCCAGAGCGATCACCTGGGAACCACTGGACGAATCTTCCATGGCGGAATCTTCCAGCGGCGTGAGGTCAAAGTTGTCGTCGGATTGCAGCAGTGTGGCCGAATCCGGACCTGCCGATTCTTCCAACGCAATAACTTCGTTGTCCTCGGGCAATTCCAGATCGTCGATATCGGATCCACCCAGCTCAAACGGCTCTTCCAGCGAAATGCCGCTTTCGTTGGCGCTGAGGCTGATGCCCGATTCAGCTGCCTGGACTTCCAGTGCCGGATCGCTGCTGGAGTCACTGTCTTCCAGTACGAGGTCGCTGTCCTCAAAGTCGCTGCTCAGATCGGAGCTATCGATCATGCCCGCGCTGTCTTGCAGCGAAATTTCATCGTCGAACAGATCGTCTTCGGAAAGTTGCAACTCGGCCGAGTCGGCCAGCAACTTGCCGGTGTCCGACGGACTGCCTTTTTCAGATGGTTCGTCGTCAGCCAACACGTCTTCGTCGGACGAACTGGCGGCCAGAGCAATGTCGCTGCTGCCAAACGAAAGTTCATCGGGAGCATCCAGCACGCCGCTGTCGCTGCCGCTGCTGGAATCGTCCAGCAAGTCGGCCGAACTGCCGAAGCTAAGTTCCAGTGACTCGTCGTCGAGTTTGAAATCGGAACCATCGCCCCCCGCAAGACTGATGTTGCGGTCGTCCGCAAATCGCTGGACTTCGTCCAGTTTGAATTTCCAGATATTGTCGACCCGGGTCCCGAAGATCTCGTTCTTCAGACGCATGTCGTTCAGCTGGTCCGGGGTCATCCCCAGCAACTCAGCAGCTTTTTCCAACGAGACAAGATCAGCCATGTGTTTTAATCCCCCGGGATACCGCGACGAGAAGCAGTGCTGTGGTACGGAACATTCGCGTGGGTTCGGTGCCGCAGCGAATCGTGTTCATCCTGCAAAAAGTAGTCATTTTTATTGTAAAAGCGGGGATTCCCGATTCAAGACTTGCGCTTTTCGCATTCGACAAAAATCGCCGTATGACCCGGACAGGCCGGATTAGACAGATTCAGACCAGTGGATTACCTGCAAATGCTCCGGATGCCAGGCACATTCCGTACAATCGGACCGGCTGCGATCAGCAATCTCACCCGCCATTTGGCGTATCAGAAACATCGACTAACTGCTGGCGCTGCGATAGCTGGCCAGGGCCCAGCGGAATACTCGTCGCGATACCATCAGGCTGGCCCCGGCAGCCACCACAAGCATCAAAATCAGCCAGTTCTCCCACCACGCACCTCCAGAGCCACGCAGCGGTTGGGCCATGGTGCGGGCCGGTACATTGGCCACCACCAGGATTGGCACGATGAACATAAAGAAACCCCACAAGCTCCAGCCGATGACACCGCGCTGATAAATCTCCATGGGGTAGCGATAAAAGTTAGTCAGATAAAACCAGATCATGTACAGATTCTGGTTGCGGCCCAACCAGACACTTGTGGAGGCCAGTGAGATCATGACGCTGTACATGATCACCACACCGCAGGCAATAAACACCATGTACAGCAGTACGGTCAACGGCGTGACCACCAGCGGATTGGATTCATTACCCATCAGCCCCGTCGCGTAAAAACCCACCACGAAAACACCCAGAAAGAAATTGGCCAGCGAAGGCCAGTTCAGCCGCGTAAAAGAAACCAGAAACTGCGTGTCAATGGGCTTGAGTAGTGCAAAGTCCAGGTTGCCTGTTCGAATCAATTCACTGAACTCTTCGGCGTTGGGCATGAAGAACGTTTGCACGATGGCGTTAATGATCCAGACCGTGCCCAGAAAAATGAAGAACTCCGATTCGTTCCAGCCCGTTCCCTTGCCAATGGCAATCGCATTGCCCTGGGCAAAAATGATCTTGAAGAACGCCCAGTTCATGATCGCCCATGAAACGCTGGTGATGCACTGCAGGATGAAATTCGCCCGGAACGACATATCCCGTACCAGCGAATTGCGGGCGAACGTCAGGAAGATCTTAAGATACGGGGGTGCGTGCATGGCGTGCGAAACTGCGGGCGATTCGAATTAGCTTCCCTGGCACAAGGCTATCAGTTTGATCGATAACCGGCGGCCAGGGCAAGGCGGCGATGGTTGAGTCCGGATTTCTTCGCGACGCCATCCGCGTTAATCGCGACGACTTCGCCGGCTTTGATTCTTTGTGCAGTCCGCGGTGTGACGATAGAATTCGATCACTCATTCGCGATGAAAGGAGCAGGCAATGGGCATGATTCGATACCGGGCGTTTACGCCGGCAGGTTGCATTCTCCTGGCGATGCTGGTGGGCTGTCATGCCACTGTCGTCGCCCAGGTGGACGATCCACACGACATGCAGCCGCCCACGGTAATCACGCCGTATTTTGGGCCAGTTGCCGGGCACGTACTCGACGAAGACGGTTTGCCGATTGCGGATGTGACTATTCTATGCACCGGTATTCCCGAGCCCGGCATGTCCGGTCCCGGGACGCAGATAACCACAACCACAACTGGCCTCAATGGAAGGTTTGCGTTGCCGTACCTGCCAGGCATGGCGGCAAGACGACCAGTCATTGCGGCGGTTCATCCAGATTATGCCGCCGCCGTTCACGATTCATCAAAAGCTGTGGCACCGTTGAATGATCTGACGTTCACGCTCAACCAGGGTATCACGCTTCGTGGTCAATTGTTGAACAGACAGGGGCAAGGTGCCGCTGGCGTCGGGGTTGGTATCCGCGAGTTCTGGTCCGGGGAAGAATTGGGGTATTCCCACAGCCGGGCAATAACCGATGAGCAGGGGAGTTTTGAAATCCATCATTTGCCGGATTTGCCCCGTTTGTACTTTCATGTTCAAAAGGAGGGCGTCGTCGATCAGACACTGCTCTGGCTTTCGCCGGAGATCGAAGCCGATTTGCGGCGACACGGCATTCTTAATAGCAGGAGGCATGTGTATGGAGAGGCGTTTACCTGGTCACTGCCGGGCAAGTTCAACGTCGCCATTGAACCGGTGCATGCCGAAACTGGTGAAGTGTTGCCTCTGATCCGTCCCCAATACAAACGTCAACCCCAGGGATCGGTACTCGACGTGAATGCCTGGCGAGGCAGGGTGAACGGCGATGCTCAGGACGCAATAACTTTCAGCGACATTGAATCCGGCGCTTACCGTTTCCTGTGTGCCCCCAACCAGCAACTGGGAATGCTGGGCGGCTTTTTTCACGCGGAATTTAATTACAAGTCTTCCGATCAGGTGCGACAGATCCGCTTGATCCCGGGGATCGCGGTCACCGGCACAGTCAAAGACGCAGCAACCGGCGAACCAATCGCTGGGGCCCAGGTGTGTTTTCGTCCGGCAGACTCGGAAACCTTCGAGTCGCTCGGCATTCTGCCTCAACAGAAAGCGACGACAACGCGGGACGG
>JBPCVB010000415.1:0-3041 GCA_051010855.1 Pirellulaceae bacterium
GAATTGTCCGACCTCGGTGGAAAAACACTGATCACCACCGATGGTACGACGTGGTTGGGAGGTGATGACAAGGCAGGCATGGCCATCATGATGGAACTGGCCAATACGTTGCTGGAGAATCCCGACATCCAGCATGGCCCGATACGCTTGCTGTTTACCTGCGATGAGGAAATCGGCCAGGGAGCATTGCATGTCGACGTGCACAAGGTCGATGCGACGGTAGCGTACACATTCGATGGCGGGGGGCAGGACATGGTCGACATCGAGACTTTTTCCGCCGACCTTGCCACAGTCACTTTTAAGGGCGTCAACATTCATCCGGCGATCGCCAAGGACAAGATGATCAACGCCATTCGCGCCGCGGGCGAGTTCGTTGATCGCATGCCGCACGACCTGGCACCGGAACGCACTGATCAACGCGACGGATTCCTGCATCCCTACACGATTCAGGGCGGTGTGGCCTCGGTAACGCTGAAAATTATCCTCAGGTCCTTTGATACTCCGCAACTGGCCGAGTACGCCGAACAGCTGAAACATATTGCCCGGGTCGTGGAAGAAGACGTGCCCGGCAGCCAGGTTAATGTGCAAATCACGCGTCAATACCGTAACCTCGGTGATGGTTTGAAAAAGGAACCGCGGGCGGCGGCCTATGCGCAGGAAGCCCATCGGCGGCTCGGCCGCACACCGATACCCGGGATTATTCGCGGCGGCACCGATGGATCGCAGTTCACTGAAAAAGGCTTGCCCACCCCCAACCTGTCATCGGGCCAGCACAACATTCATTCGCCGCTGGAGTTTGCCTGCCTGGATGAAATGGTGGCCGCCGGTGAAGTTGGCATCGAACTGGTCAAAATCTGGGCGGAAGGGCCTGACGATGTACCGGGTCTTTGAGAACCGGTTTGTCACAAAACGGCAGTCGGGCAAATCTTGGCCAAAATAATTGCTAATCGATAGCGAATAACCCCATAATGCGCCTGCTCGGCGACGATCGCCAATCCCTTTCGGCGACGCTGCGCGAATGCAAAAGTTAAATGCACACCACTTGGGGAGAATGATATGCCTGGATGGGTATGGGCCCTGATTATCGTTGCGGTAATCGGACTGTTTTTGATCGTTTTTATCGTCGGGATCTACAACGGTCTCGTGAAACTGCGTAATCGCTATGAAAACGCGTTTGCGCAAATTGACGTGCAGCTGAAACGCCGTCACGACCTGATCCCCAATCTGGTGAATACGGCCAAGGGCTATATGAAGCACGAACAGGAGACGCTGACGCAAGTGATTGAGGCCAGGAACCAGGCGGTCACGGCGCAAAAAGCGGCAGCCTCCAATCCGGGTGACCCGGTCTCCATGCAACAACTGGCCAAGGCCGAATCAGGTTTGAACGGGGCGCTGGGTCGGTTGCTGATGATTGCCGAGTCCTATCCCGACCTGAAAGCCAACGAAAACATGCTGGCCTTGCAGGAAGAGCTGACATCGACCGAAAACAAGGTGGCCTACGCCCGCCAGGGATACAACGATTCCGTGATGACCTACAACACATCGCGAGAAGTATTCCCGGCCGTCATGTTCGCCGGCATGCTGGGATTTCGTGAAGCAGAATTGCTGGAAGTCGAGGACCCGGAAGAGCGAAAGGCTCCCCAGGTTGCGTTCTAGTCGCGATCCATCTGTCGCGTGGTCAATAGTCGTCGCAGCGCGGGCTGCGACGCTGCTGACGTGATTCACCATTGCCTGCAGGAATATCACTGCCGTGGATTTTTTTGAAAGTCAGGAACTGGCCCGTCGCAAAACGAAGTGGCTGGTTTTCTACTTCATACTGGCCCTGGTCACGATGATCGCCGGCATCTATTTCGTGGTCATTGTGGCCACGCAAGTCACACACGATCGCGTGGCCACCGGCAGTGTTGCGCCTCCGGCCTGGTTTGACCCGTTGATTCTGGCCGGCGTCTGTGTGGTGGTGTTGAGCATTGTTGGATGCGGCAGTCTCTACAAGATTTCCTCGTTACGCGGTGGTGGTGAAAGCATCGCGGCCATGCTCGGTGGACGCTACCTCCCACCCAATTCAGGCGACCCGGCGGAACGCCGGATTCTGAATATCGTCGAGGAGATGGCCCTGGCCGCAGGAACGCCTGTGCCACCGGTCTATATTCTGGATGATGAACACGGGATCAATGCCTTTGCCGCTGGTTACACCGTGGACGACGCTGTGATCGGGATCAATCGCGGCACGCTCGAGCAACTGTCACGGGACGAATTGCAGGGAGTCGTGGCCCACGAGTTTAGTCACGTCCTCAACGGCGACATGCGGATGAGTATTCGCATGATTGGCATCCTGCATGGCATTCAGGTGCTGGCCCTGATCGGATTGTATGTGTTGCGCGGCAGCGCCTTGAGCGGACGCCGCTCGTCGGATAAAGGCGGCGGAGGCTACATCATTCTGATCGCCATCGGCGTCATTGTGATTGGCTGGGCCGGTTTGTTCTTTGCTCGCCTGATCAAGGCCGCGGTCTCGCGGCAACGCGAATATCTGGCGGATGCTTCGGCAGTACAATTCACAAGGAATCCAGAAGGAATTGCGGGCGCCCTGAAAATGATCGGCGCCAACGTGGACGGATCGGTCATGCATCATCCGCAGGCCGAAGAAATGAGTCACATGTACTTCGGCTCCATGTTCCGGGGCGGTTTTAGCTTGTTTGCCACCCATCCGCCGCTGGACAAACGGATTGGCAAACTTGACCCGCGGTTTGACGGGGACTACGCAGAGTATCAACAACAACGACTCGAAAAGAAGCAACGACGCGAGGCCGCCCGCAAAAAGCAGGAAAAAGAAAAAGCCAGCGCTGGCTTTCCCCATGTCACTGAACGCATCGGATTCCCGGGCATCATGGGCGACCAGTTCCCGATCGATCCCGTGATCCTGGTCGCCGGCATCGGCCTCCCCGATGATGACGACGTGGAGTACTCGGAGTTGCTTGTCGACCGGATTCCGGAAGTACTGGCCGAAGCGGCGCGTGACATTTTTGCCGCGCGCTGTATCGTCT